>JAUVAG010000021.1 GCA_030591825.1 Dethiosulfatibacter sp. | reverse complement strand
TATATTCCTTTTTTTTGAGTATTTCATGAGAAAGATCAGTCAATGAATCGCTGGCACTTCTCCCCGAAATATGCCCTTTGTCTATCCATACAACTGAATTTTTAGGATCTTTAATGTCATGGATTAAAACTTCGCAGTTGTCGCCCATTATCTTGCTTATGAATTCGCCTATAATTATAAATTTTTCCAAAAAGTCATTCATTTTATCACTTCCGATTCTTTTTATGGTTTTTCCATGTTTATAATAATAGCACATGAGAGTAACCTAAAGTAGTAGCTTTGTTTATTAATACCATTATTCTTAGTAATGTGTGTCAATAACAATAATATATGAAAAATTATAGAATTACAAGAATATTGATAAAATAATTATCAATGTGAAAAAAATACTTGCAACATTGGAGCGAGTGGTCTATAATGATGTTAGAAGATAATAAAAAATAAATATAGAAATTATGGAGGATTATTATGAAATTTATAGCTACTAAAAATGCACCTGCAGCCATAGGACCTTACTCACAGGCAGTAGAGGCTAACAACACTCTTTATGTATCAGGACAGATCCCTTTTGTACCTGAAACTATGACTCTTGTAAGCGAAGATATAGCAGAGCAGACTAAGCAGTCTCTAGCAAATATCAAGGCAATAATTACTGAAGCTGGATACAAGGTTGAAGACATTGTTAAATGCCAGTGTTTCATTAAGGATATGAATGATTTTGCTGCAATGAATGAAGTATATGCAGAATTCTTTGGTGATCACAAACCGGCAAGAGCTGCAGTAGAAGTTGCAAGACTACCTAAAGATGTTAAAATTGAAATTGACGCAATAGCAGTAAAGTAAACTAGAACTTAAATAATGAACATCTCTAATCCCGTGGTATAATAAACCATGGGATTTTTAGTAGCTTAGGAAAGTTAAATATGCAAAACACCTTGAAACGTTGGTGTTTTGCGATTAATGTGAACTTTCCTGCGTGTTTGCAACACACGCTCACACGTGTGACGCAACGGAGCTGCTTTGTTTGCTAGATGATGTATTAAAATAAGTATTATGAGGAAGATGAATTTGGTTAAACTAATAGATATTAATAATTCAGTTCAAAAAATTGCCGAAGCAATATCGAGTGTTTTGGATATGGATGTTATTATTTCAGATTGTGAATTTAATAAAGTTGCAGATACAAAAAAGCATTTTAATTTAGAAGTAACTGTTATCAAAGACACCTATGTATTAGGCAAGGTAATGAAAACAGGAAAAGTTGTAGTTGTGGAAGGAAAAGAGTACGAAGAACAGTGTCGAAACTGTGCGGTAAAAGACAAATGCAATCTTCAAGCTATGATCTGTATTCCAATAAAATCAAAAGATATTGTTTTAGGTGCAATTGGTCTTATTGCCATATCTGAGAAATCCAAGATGGTTTTATTGGAAAATCAAAATAATCTAATTGAATATATGAACCGAATGTCCGAACTGATAATAAGTAAAGTATTGGAACAGGAAGCATCCAACAACCTTGAAATTTTGAAAAATCAAATGGTTCATATAATTAATTCAATTGATGAAGGAATAATAACGATTGATGATCAAGGAAAGATACTATATGTAAATTCTGTAATAAACGACTATTTTACAATTAGTGAAGAATATTTGCACGGCAAGGATGTGCATGAAATATTGTCGCAACCATATATTGATCAACTTTTAGAGGAGAACTTGGCATTCAGCAATAATGAGACATCGATTAAACTGAAGGGCAAGGAATTAAATGTTTTGGCGTCAGGCAAACCCATGAAGCTGGTTGATGAAAATATAGGTTCGATTTTGACTTTCAGAAATATGGTTAATGTATATGATGTAGTCAATAAAGTATCCTTGAATGATTTTTCTATTTCAGTTAGTACTATAGTCGGTAACAGTAGAGAAATCAAAAATGTTAAAGATACAGTCAGAAGGATTTCCAACAGTAATTCTACGGTATTGATACTGGGAGAAAGTGGAACTGGGAAGGAACTTTTTGCAAGAGCCATTCATTATAACAGTGATAGAAGGAATAATCCGTTTATTACTCTTAACTGTGCTGCAATACCTGAGACATTGATGGAAAGCGAACTTTTTGGATATGAAGAAGGAGCTTTTACCGGAGCTTCCAAAGGAGGTAAACTAGGGAAGTTTCAACTTGCACAAGAGGGAACAATATTCTTGGATGAAATAGGAGACATGCCCCTTCATCTTCAGACAAAACTGTTGAGAGTTTTGCAGGAGAAGTGCATTGAAAAGGTTGGAGGCAATAAAAGTATTTCTCTTGACGTAAGAGTTATTGCTGCTACAAACAAAGAACTGGACAAAATGGTGGAGGAATCAGAATTTAGGGAAGATCTTTATTATAGGTTGAATGTTATACCAATAAATATTCCACCTCTTAGAAGAAGGCTTGGTGATATTAGAATTCTACTTGATTATTTTTTAGTGCAATACAATTCCAAATTGAATAAAAACATTAAAGGATTCAGTGAAGAGGTCTATGATCTGCTTATTGGATATAATTGGCCTGGTAATGTCAGAGAATTGGAAAATATTGTTGAATATGCCGTTAATATGGAAAAATCATATTATATTACGATTAAGAGCCTTCCTCAAAGAATTAAGGAAAAATTTAATAAGAACGAGGAAAATATTAAAATTCCAACTATTCAGGATGTAGAGAAAAATTTAATTGATGATGCATTGAGAGTTTATGGCAACAGTTATGAAGGGAAAATTAGAGCGGCGGAGGTTTTAGGGATTGGTACAGCGACACTATATAGAAAACTAAAAAAATATGGGATTGAATGACAATCAGTATAAAGTGATATAAATAATTGAAAATCAAACTGGGAAATGTAACTGAGAGATAAATTTAGCATTTATATCTCAGTTACATTTTTTTAGAATTTTTCACTCAACTATCATTTTGATAGTTGAAGTATTCCTGAAAATGAACAAATTATTAAGATGTAGAGTCTGCTTATCAAAATGATAGGCGAAAGAACAAGGTTACCTATCATTTTGATAAGTAGACTGCTGATGATTTTGGAATGAATCCAGAGGTATTTTATATTAATTGTTTGAATTCAAGGCGTGTACAAGTTATTTGGATTACTAATAAAACTTGGCATGAAAGTTGCAATTGTTATAGTCATGGATAGGAAAAAATCAAGTACAGGAGGTGTTCAACAATAGCGTACAGTAACAAAATTAATAGGAGGTAAAACTATTGGAGCAGAAATCAAAGAACAAAATTATGCTAGAAACAGACACAAAGAGGAATTCATCATTATATTTAGTAATCGTCGTAGCTTTGGCAGTAATACTGGGTTATTTTACAATTTACAGAAATTTTTTAGGTGATTACACCTTGAATGCATCGGAAGCGTTTATGTTGATGTTGGCGGCACTTGCAATTGGTGAAGTTGTATCTATAAAAACTAAAGCGGCAATTCCTTCCATATTCATTTCTGCAGGACTCTTTATTATAGGATTCTGGACAATTTTCCCAAAAGATATTTTATTTGTTAGTGGTATTGGGAAATCGATGCCGGGATTGTTTGTAATGATAATGGTAACACATTTGGGAACCATGCTTGATAAGGATGAACTTGTAGCTCAATGGAGGACTGTTGTTGTTACGCTGGCAGGTATGGCAGGAGTTTGCTTGACGGTAATGACAATTGGAAGATTGATAGTTGGAACTGAAATAGCGGCTGCAGCAACGCCACCGTTAACCGGAGGGCTTGTATCAGCAATAATCATGCAGGGAGCAGTTGAAGGAAATGAATATCTTGTAGTAATTGCGATGGCAATGTATGTATTACAGGGATTTATTGGATTTCCATTGATTAACATTTGTTTGAAAATAGAAGGCAAGAATGTCTTGGGAAGATATAGGGCTGGTGAGCTTTCCTTGGAAGATATTAACGGGGGCAGTAAAAAATCTGATAAGGGTTCTAAATTTAGAATCTTCCCTGAAACACCAGTACAATACAAAACCGATTATATAATCTTGCTGAAGACCTTGGTTCTGGTAGTAATATCCGGATATTTGCAAAATTTGACTAATGGTGTGATATCAAAGTATGTATTTGCACTGTTGATTGGAGTAATCTCAGCAGAAATAGGATTTATCGATAGGAAGCCGCTTGAAAATTCAAGAAGCTTTGGACTGTTTATTACAATAATAATGATGTTTGTATTTGCTGGATTAAGCAGTGTTACAATAGAAGTTTTAAAGTCAATAATTGTGAACTTTGCTGTATTGATTGTACTGGCAACCCTTGGAATCGCTTTATTATCAATACCAATTGGAAAGAAGATTGGGTTGAGCAAGGCAATGTCATTTGCCATAGGGCTTGGTTCTATTGCAGGAGGTTTTCCAGCAAGTTATGTACTTAGTAATGAAGCGGCAAAACTTTTATCAGACAATGAAGATGAATATAATATTTTACTTGAGCATTTCTTGCCTAAAACATTGGTGTCAGGATTTGTTAGTGCAACATCAGGATCGGTCATAATTGCAGGATTGTTTGTAAGTATTTTTTTCTAAAATACTAAAATAAATTAATAATAGGAGGATACAATATGTGTACAGTTAATCAACCAAAGAATACGAGTAATGAAGAGGTAAACAAAGTTAGAAATGCTATTATTCACAGAGGAACGTGGATGGGTCTTATCCTTAAAGAAGCAAAAGATAGAGGTCTGGACTGGGAAGCAATGGGAAGAGCAGCAATAAGAGAAACAGGATGTATTCATGGAGAAGGAATAAAGAGTAGAATGGATGTACCAGGAAGCATGGTTTCATTTGGCAATACATTTTTCACAGAAGACGTTCGAAACATTTTTGAAATAGAAGTCAAGGAATTGACTGAAGATGTATTAAAGTTGGAATATGGACATTGTCCATTACTTACTGCATGGAAATCATTGGGTTTTGAAGGTGAGTTTTTAGAAAAATTGTGTGATATCGCAATGTGTGGAGATAGAGGCATAGAAAGCAAATTTGATGAGTTCGATTTTGAACTTGGAAAAACATTAGCGGAAGGCCATAACGTATGTGAAGTTAGTTTTTACAGAAAAAAAGACTAAATAAAATTAAAATTTAGAGGATGTCCAAAGGACTCAATTGTATATTTAGTGTAGAATTGGGTCCTTTATACAATTAAAATGGTGAAAATGAAAAGAGGTTACAATGAATAAAGAAATATACTCAAAATATGTAGATCTATTAAGGAAAGAGCTGATACCTGCACTTGGTTGTACTGAACCAATAGCTATAGCTTATTGCAGTGCAATGGCTACGAAGGTATTAAAACAATTTCCTGATAGAATAACAGTTTCGTGCAGTGGAAATGTAATAAAAAATGCAAAAAGTGTTATTGTACCAAATTCGGATAACCAAAAGGGTATTGCAGTTGCTGCCATACTTGGGGTAGTCGGAGGTAATTCTGACAAAAAACTAGAGGTTTTGTCAGATATAAATGAAACGCATTTAGAAAAATTGAATAAATTAATCAATAGTGAATTTTGCGAAATAGAAATATTGCAATGCAAAGAAGAACTTAAAATTGTTGTAAAAGCTTATAAGAATGATGAGTATGCAATTGTCGAGATTGTAGATGAACACACAAATATTGTTTATATTGAAAAAAATGGAAATGTGGAATACAATAACAGGACGAGTAATAAAAATGGAACTGACAATAAAAGTGGATTTTTAAGCATTAAAGGAATATTAGATTTTGCTGATAATGTTGAAATTAGCGAAATTTCAAATATAATTGAAAATCAGATAAATTGCAATACAAAAATTTCAATTGAAGGATTAAAAAATCAATATGGTACATGTGTAGGAAGGACTCTGATGGAATCATGTGGAGACAGAATTTTCGTAAGAGCAAAGGCAAAGGCTGCAGCGGCTGCAGATGCAAGAATGAGTGGTTGTGATATGCCTGTTGTTGTAAATTCAGGTAGTGGAAACCAGGGTTTGACAGTATCGCTGCCTGTAATAGAATATGCTCGCGAATTGGAAGTTTCCATGGATAAAATGTATAGAGCGTTAGTTATCAGTAACCTGATTTCAATACATATCAAATCGAAGATTGGCAAATTATCTGCATATTGTGGAGCTGTAAGTGCAGCATGCGGAAGCGGAGCAGCCATTACATATTTGCATAATGGAAGTTTTAAGAATATATGCAATACAATTATCAATACACTTGGAAATACTTCGGGAATTGTTTGTGATGGAGCTAAAGCATCATGTGCTGCTAAAGTGTCGTCTTCAATAGATGCTGCTTTAATGGGGCATTCTATGTCCATGAAGGATAGGGTTTTTGATGCTGGTGATGGAATCATTAAAAACAATATAGAAGATACAATAAATAGTGTGGGTAGACTTGCTCATATCGGAATGAAGGAAACAGATGTTGAAATTTTAAAAATAATGCTTAGTTGATGAGAAATATATATATATTTGCTTTTAATGATTAGCATATAAATCCCATGGTATAATAAACCATGGGATTTATTGTGTTGGGTTATGATTATCCAATTGTAAAGGAGTTATATATAATTTTTCATGAATACAAATTATTAGGAGATGCCACTATGATTAAAGTCTATAATCTTAAGTATTCCTACGATAAAAAGAAGAATGCAGTAGATAATATAAGTTTTCATGTAGAAAAGGGTGAAGTCTTTGGTTTTCTTGGTCCAAACGGTGCCGGGAAGTCTACTACACAGAAAATTCTTACTGGTCTTCTTCCTGTGCAGGATGGAGAAGCTTTTGTAGCAGGAATGAAGGTGAAGGGACAAAAAAGTGAATTTTTCAACAGGATAGGAGTATCCTTTGAAATCGCAAATGCCTATGATAAGCTAACAGGATTTGAAAATCTGAAATATTATGCAGGCCTCTTTGATGTGGAAACTTTTGACTGTCTTGAACTCATTAAATCTGTAGGTCTTGAAGATGTGAAAGATATGAGGGTTGGCAACTATTCAAAGGGTATGAAGCAGAGACTGATATTTGCCCGTTCCATGATAAATTACCCTGAAGTGTGGTTTTTGGACGAGCCTGTCACTGGACTAGATCCTTCGTCAAGCAGGGACATCCTGGATATAATAAGAAAAAGAAATGAAGAGGGAGCCACAATACTCCTTACAACCCATAACATGGCAGTGGCAGAGGAACTGTGCCATAGGATAGCCTTTATGAATGAAGGAAAGATTATTGCTGTTGACACTCCAAGGAATCTTAGGCTTAAATACGGTGAAAAGAGAGTAAGGATAGAATACGGAGAGAATGGAAATATTCTTTCTGAAGATCTTAGTCTTGAAAGCGAAGAGGGCAGGAAAAGAATAAATGATCTTGTGTCTTCTGGAAAGATAGAAACTATACATTCAGAAGAGGCAACTCTTGAGGATATTTTCATTGAACTTACAGGCAGGAGGCTGGTATAAATGGGTAAGCGCTTTTATGCCACGTTGAAAAAGGATATGAAGATTGCATGGAGGGAATATTTTTTTCACGTAACCCTCATAACTGCAGCGATTTTTTGTCTTGTACTTAAGTTCATCGTTCCCTATACCTTTGAAAACATATCATTTTTCATATACCTGGAGGAAGGAGCACTGCCTTTTTCAGTAGAAGGCTTCGATTCAGAATTCACATCGGGAAATCTTACCTTTGTCGATTCCAGGGAAGAACTCGTTGATAGGGTTGGAAAAAAGCCAGAAAGCTATGGCGCCGTCATCTCAAAAGGGGATGAATATCCTGAAATAGAACTGGTTCTTCAGGGATACGAAAACAATAAATTCAGAAATTTGATAGAGCTACAGATTGAAAGAGGATTGTCGGAATTTCTGAAAGGAAACTTTTTTTACAAGTCAGACTACCAGGTAAAGATATTAAATCCTCAATACGGGAGCAATCCTATTTCCTATAGTGATATAATGTTACCTCTTTTCATAGTAATGGAGTCATCATTCATAGGATATTTTCTAATAGCAGTACTTCTTTTCATGGAAAAGGAACAGAGGATGCATACTGCATTTCTGGTTTCGCCAGGAAGAACGGTCGAGCATCTGTTGTCAAAAGCCTTGGTGATGCTTGTTCTGGGTCTTATTTCAGCCTTTGGAACAGTTATATTTCTGAGAGGATTTGACTTTAATCCACTATATTTATTGATGTTTCTAATAGTATCGTCATTTTTTGGTTCCTCACTTGGATTATTAATAGGAAGCTTTTTCGATTCACTGTCAAAATCAATGCTGTGGGTTATGGCGTCCATGGCAGTCCTTGTGATTCCTGTGATTTCATATGTATATCCTCCCTTTTCACCTCTCTGGGTAAAAGTAATACCAACGTATACAATGATTTATGCAGCAGGAGAAGCACTCCTTGATTCGGGAGGCACTGTGTTTTACAGATATTTGTCATTGATCCTGATGGAGGGTCTTGGTATTTTTGTGCTGGCTCATATCTTTTTTAAAAGAGCTTTGCTTCGAAAGAATTAGGAGGTTGAATATGAAGATATCAAAAATTTTTAAAGTTTTCAAAAGAGATACCATGAGTGTTGTCAGGGATTTCATCATATTCATAACTGCAATACTTCCAATAATTCTTGCTGTAGTTCTAAACCTTTTCATTCCAGATGTTGAAAGTGCCTCTACAAGATTTGTAATCAATTCAAATGTTGAGAAGGAAGTGGTGTATGAATTTGAAAAATACGGAGAAGTTGAATTTGCAGATACCAGAGAGGACCTCTATGAAAGAGTGGAGGGGACTGATGAGGTTGCTGGGATAGATTATGTAGAGGGTGAATATGTCATAGTACTTCAGGGCAACGAAAAGACCGTGTCTAAAAATACTGCGGCAATGATACTTGATGAATATTTGAAGACTGAAGAAAGTCTTGTTGATGTTAAAATCTCCGATGTAGGAGTCAAGGAATCACCTGTGAGAAGGCTTGGAACAATTTTTATACTGTTGTTCTCCATGGTAGCACCGGGACTTATGGTGGGAATAAATCTGGTGGAAGAAAAGGAATCTAATACTCTTTCCGCCCTAAATGTTACTCCTCTTACGAGATGGGAACTTTACAGTGGTAAGATAGCCTTTGGTCTTGTTCTAAGTATGTTTCATGTCTTTGCAGTGGCGTTCATCATGGGCTATGGAGATGTGAACTTTCTGATGCTCTTTGCAGCATTTTTGTCATCCTCTTTTATAGC
>JAUVAG010000154.1 GCA_030591825.1 Dethiosulfatibacter sp. | reverse complement strand
CAAAATAAGTTAACGCCTTCAACGTGCAGGTTTTTAAACCCCTGCAGACTCGGGAATGGATTCAACAGCATGTTTTGCTTCTTCACACCTTTCAGAAGCTCTCTTTAAAAACACATCTGTCTACTGCTTTCCTTCACAGTCGATTTTTTCAGCTTAGTAAAGTTAAATGTACATAACCCCTTGATTCGCTAGTTTTATGAGTTTAATAGAACTTTCCTTCGCGTCTTAATAAATGTTTTTGCATTTAACGTAGCATAGCTACTTTCTTGTTATAATATTACAGTATTGTTTCTTTGTCAAGTCAGCTTTTGTTTATTCGTTGGTTGAATTTTCTTCTACTGTATTTTCTTCCACGGTGTTTTCATCGATTTCTTCGATTACTTCCGGTTCAACCTCTATTCCTTCGATGATTTCAAGCTGTGTAAGTACCTTCTTAAGCTGGTCTATATGTCTGCCGTAGTCTGTCCATTCACCATTTTTCAATGCTTCATCGGCTTTTTCATATAGGCTGTTTGCTTCTATTATAAGGTCCTTTGTAGTTTTGTCCTGGATTCCTACACCGTCTTCGCCGGTATTATAGTCAACTCCAAATAGCTTGTTCAATGCGATTTCAAGAGTATCTTCCATGATTATAATATCTCCATATGCCGCTATTACCTTCTTCATCTCAGGAAGACTGTTTTCATTATCTGCCTGAAGGTATATAGGCTCTATGTATAGAAGTGATTCTTCTATAGGAATTACCAGTATGTTACCCCTCAATACATTTGATCCTTCCTGTGACCAAAGTGTAAGTTGTGGAGAAATCTCTGAATCCTGGTCTATCCTTGATTCTATCATATTTGTACCTGGTATGTTCTCATTTTTCGAATACCTGTAAAGAACTAATTCACCATAGTTTTCACCGTCGTTTCTGGCTGCAAACAGTGCTGTCATATTGTTCTTTCCTACTGGAGAATAAGGTACTGAAAGAAGAAATTCTACTTCGTCTTCGCCAGGCAACTTAAACATTACATAGTTTGATTCAACTTTTTGTACTGCATCCATATACTTTTCTTGTGATATTTCCCAAAGGTCCTCTCTTCCAAAGAACACTGTTGGATTTTCCATATGGTATGTTCTGTATATTTCAGCTTGTACATTGAAATACTCCTGTCCATATCTTATATGATCCCTAATTCCCTTAGGCATTTCATCAAGGGTTTTAAAAAGATCAGGGAATATTTCTCTGTATGTTAAAGCAAGAGCATCTGTTTCATCTGTGATATAGAAATCGGTATCTCCGTTATATGCATCTATTACAACCTTTATTGGATTCCTAATATAGTTAAAAGAAAAATCGTCTATAGGTTGTGAATAAGGATACTTGTTACTTGTTGAAAATGCTTCTATTATCCAGTATAGCTTTCCATCATCCTGGTTTATAACTAAATATGGATCTGTTCCAAACTCAAGGAATGGAGCTATCTTATTAACTCTTTCTATTATGTTTCTATTAAGGATGATTCTACTATCTGAATTTACATTATTTGAAATTAATATTTTAAGACTTCCCTGTCTAATGGTGAAAAGAAGCTTGTTCATTCCTGAAAGCTCTATTCCTGCATTTCCTTCGTAATATGTCATTACATTGTCGGAACCTGAAGGATAGTCGAATTCTTCTTCTCCTGAATTTACTATTACATAGTTGTTTGTCATCTCTCCGAAATATATTTCAGGTTGAGTAATCTTCAAGTCAGTAGTTGTAGTAGGAGGTATATCCTTTACTAAAAGTATAGGCTGACCTTCAGTTGTTACATCATTTACAGGAGACAATGAAAAACCGTAACCGTGGGTATACTTAAGTACCTGGTTAATCCATGTCTGTGCCTGAGAGTCAAGTTTTGTCTGGTCAAGTTCCCTAGCTGACAGAAATACCTGCTTATATTCTCCATCTATTGTATACCTGTCTATGTCAACGTCGTTGTAAACATAGTATGGTCTTATACCTTGAATCTGGTTGTATACTTGCTTTATAGGTCTGTAGTCGTTTATCCTTATGTTGTTGATTATGTCTCTGTTAAAGTTTATATCCTTCTTGGTAAGATCATATTTTACAGGATACTCCACTTCCTTCACCTCTTCAAGACCATAGGCTTTCTGGGTGTATGCTATATTGTATTCTATATACTTCATTTCCTTTGATATCTGGTCAGGTTCAACGATGAATTGCTCAACGGCTCCTCCAACGATACCACCTGCTATTGTTATTACTATTAAAACTGCAGGCATTGCCAGTGCAAGTACAAGATTCTTCTTCTTTGCTCCCATGAAGAAGGTAACTGCTCCTGCTATTGCAGCAACTGCTATTACTCTATATAGCTTAAGTGATACCGCTATGTCTGTATATGAAGCTCCGTAAACCTTTCCTCTTGTAGAATACAGAAGGTCGTAGGATCTAAGCCATGACCTTATTCCCAATATGAGAAGGAAGGCAGCTCCAAAAAATGCTACCTGGTTTATGATATTTGTAATAGTCTTTTTATCTATTGTATCGTTGAGAGACTTTCTCTTCTGGCTTAATTCCTCAAAGTCTATTACCTTTTCACCTGAACGCATTCTGGTTGTAGTTTTTGCAGTGAATATTATCATATTGAATGCAACAGTTATTACAATAAATATAAACAACATTGCCATTAGGAAATTAAGTATGCCGTTTATGAATGGAAGCTTAAATACATAGAATCCTATATCCTGGCTGAAGATTGGATCAACAACATTAAAAAGCTGCCCATTGATAAATTCAAGTATTTCAAACCACATTGATGAAACAACGGATATTGAAAAGAAAAATGCAAGAATAACTGATCCAAGTCTTATACCAAGACCTATTTTTTTCATATCTCCTTTGTCTATTGTCAGGTTCATTTCCTTGAAATATTTCTTTTTAAGGTATGTCAGGTAGTAATTGAATACTACTGATAAAACTATAAAAAGAGGAACTCCTATAATAAACTGGGTTCTCAATTTAGTCAAAAATGTGCCTGTATAACCAACTTCACTGAACCATTTATAGTCCGATACGAATGATATAAGGCTGCCGAAGGAACTGATGCCAACCACTATCACCACGAAGATGATTATTCCGAAAATATTAGCTTTGTTTAGTGTATTTTGTTTCTTTTTGTTATCCGCCATGCAATCTTCCTCCTAAATTTTATGTCACTATTTATTTACCAACGTATTACACGTAATTTTCATAATTAGTTTATATTCATTATACCCTTTATATCTACCCTTTTCAACAGGTTAAAATCCACATTTACTCATAATTAAAATACGTTTTATTAATATCTTTATATTTTGTACGTAGATTCTTTTTGAACATCTCAGACAATCTACTTCTGTATCCAGTGGTAAAAATAAAATACAACGAGGTCTCGACTTGGAGGTTCGAGAATCCACATTGTCAAAGAAGAAGATTCTCGTTCCGACGGAGTAGGGAGTTGTGTTTTATTTTTTCCACGGAATATACCATGCAAAAGGTCGAATAATGTGTTAAAAAAGCACCGGAGTACCCTCCAGTGCCTAAATTCGATTTTATTATTCTACAAGAAAACCCCTGTTTTTAAGCTGTTCTTTTATTTCTTCAAGTATTTCCTTTGATGGAGCCTTTATTTTATGTAAATGAATTCCATCATTCATTTTGGACAAAGGCTCAGCATTGCTTTCTTCCATTTGAAATAAGAAGTTTTTAACGTCAAGCCTTGATTTTATCATAAGCTTTCCGTTGAATTCTCCATAGAAAGGATGATCAACAGTAACATCAATTACTTCTCCTCCGTTGTCCACTACAATGTTAAGTTCTTCTCTTATATCCTCTGTTGTTTCATGTTTGCTAACTATTTCTTCGATAAAATCTTCAAGTTCCTTACCAGTTATAATATAACCTTGTGGTGTTGCAGTTATTTCATATCCTTGAGCTCTAAGAACAGCAATATCCTGAACTATTACCTGTCTGCTGACATTGAATATTTCAGAAAATTCATTTCCCTTTGTAGGATTCTTTGACTTGATAAGGTAATCAATTATCTTTTTCCTTCTTTCAACAGTATTCAATAATTTCACCTTCTTATATTCAATCTTCAGGTAATCATACCCTGCTTTTATAGTCGATTATCTTTCTTTCATATTATTTTCCAATAAATTCAGATGTAAACATGAAATCTGCCGTAGACCTGTTCATTGCAACAGGCACATCGTATAGAACAGAAATCCTCAAAAGTGCTTTTACGTCAGGATCATGGGGCTGTGAAGTCATTGGATCCCAAAAGAATATCATGAAATCTATTGCACCCTCAGCAATTTTTGCACCTATCTGCTGATCTCCACCTAAAGGTCCGCTTTTATATCCGTAAACATCAAGACCTGTCTCTTTTGATATCATTGAAGAAGTCGTTCCAGTTCCAAAAAGATTGTGCAGTTTAAGCTTTTCCTTGTTTACTTTAACCCATTCAAGAAGATCTTTTTTTCTGTTGTCATGGGCTACCAAGGCAATATTCTTTGTCTTTTTCATTAACATATCCATAAAAACCTCCCAAGAAAGCAGCTTCGCTGCGTTATCCGGGTCACGCTTCATGTGACCATAACGGATATTAAGAGGTCGCAGAAAGTT
>JAUVAG010000046.1 GCA_030591825.1 Dethiosulfatibacter sp. | reverse complement strand
TATTCAGGGTAAGAGGATTTCGTGTCTGCAGCTATATTCACACCGTTTGCCAGTGTTATAAGCTCGCTATGAAAACTTTCAGGTCCTGCAGTCATTAAAGGATCATTCCATATTTCATAGAATACAGTCTTTGCTTCATATCCTGCAACCCTGTTCATTATCATTTCCTGCTTGGCCTTCAAACCACTTACCATTTGATCTGCCTCTTCAGAAGCTCCAACAATATCGCCTATCATCTGCATGGTCTCATATGTCTGCTCAAGGTCACCAGGATTTACAAGAACAACCTTGATGCCTGCATCTTCAAGCTGAGCCACTACATCGTCAGACATCCATGAACCTAAAACAACATCAGGATCAAGGCCTATGATAAGCTCCAAATTTGGACCGTCATAGTCTCCAACCTTTTCAACTTCCAGTGCTTCCACGGGATAGTTGCAGTATACGGATACACCTACAAGATTTTCACCCTTGCCAATTTCATAAATTATTTCCGTATTGCTTGGTACGGTGGAAACTATTCTTTCAGGCATCTTGTCAATGGTTACTTCCCTGCCGTTGCTGTCTGTTACTGTGATAGGATAAACACCTGTTTCAGTAACCATTCCTTCATCACTGCCATTCGTTTCATCTGCACCCGTCTCAGGTGTTTCTTCATTTTTTTTACAGCCTGCCATTGAAAATATCAATATAAATATCATCAACATGGCCAGAATTCTTTTTTTCATTTTTCCTCCTATGTTCTTACCTTATTTGTTGTTTTTTACATATGAATATTTTTCTCTCATTTCATCCATTTTTCCACAGGTCATCTTTCCTTCAGGGCATGGACCCGCCACACAGGATGGACCGCAGTTGCTGAAAATATATGGGGCAACACTGTGTGCTTCCTCAAGCATTTGTGAAGCCATTTCCCTGATTTCCCACTGTGCTCGATTACAGCATCTAACTGAGAAAAAGTGTATAAGGTTTCTGGCATTCATTGTGACCATTATTTTTGTTTCACAAGCATTTGGCAATACATATCTGGCATCTTCAATAGCTTTCTTGCTTGCTGCATTTTTAGCATTCTTCTCACTTTTTCCTTCCTCTAGAAGAAGGTTATAATGGTCTTCGTAAAGAAGATCTGTTATTTCATCATAAATCTTCTGGTCATATTCCATAGCTTCAATGAATTTTGCTGAAGCTGCACTATTATTTTGTATTTCAGGAGGCACGATATACTGGAACTGTCCTTCTGTAACATATCTTTGAGACCTCTGGCTATAGCTGGCTAGCCTGTGTCTAACAAGCTGATGAGTCAAAGTTCTACTGACACCTTCTATTGCAAAAGAAAAATTTATATGCTCAACTGGTGACTGGTGTCCCAGTTTCATAAGCATGCTTATAAACTTTTCCGTATTATTCTCATCCAAATCATTCATTATTTCATCGGCAGCCAGTGATGAATAGCAAAGTTTTGCCGCTGCTGCAACTAATTTCTCTGGTTCAGGCGTATACTGTACAAGCTTTACTCTTAAATCTGTTTTCATGTTTTCTCCCCTTAATTAATTGGTTTCATCGTTTAAATCAACTCTACTATAATAGCATAATATAGTACCTAAAATCAATGTATAGTCAATCTCTTTATGAATATACTAAGAGCTCTGCAAACATTGGAGTATAGACATATTGAGTCAATTAGCGTATAATAAAGTAAGATACATCATTAAATAAAAAATAAACAATATGCAATCTTCACTTTACATCCAGTTCAATTGCTCCAGATGATTAATAAATTAATTAAGGTGTGTGATTATCATCAAAAGGTATAAGAAAGGTATAGAAACCAGAAACAATATAATAAATGCATCAAAATCCCTTTTCTACCTCCAGGGTCTCAACTCTACAACTGTACAAAAAATCGCAGATTTGGCTTCTGTCAACCTTGGTCTTCTATCATACTACTTCAAAACCAAAAACAATATTATAAAAATAATATTTACAGATTTCTTTGAAAAAATATATGCTTCAGTTGATAATCAAGTAAGCAATGATAAAGGTGTTATTCTCATTCATATGGTCAAGGAACGAGTGATCTACGATATCATATTCAAAGATTCAAACAATTTTCGTTTTTTCAAGGAAGTATTAGATAAAAGTATTGTATTAAAACTCTTTGAAGAAAGAACCTACAACAATTATACTAAAATCAATAACGAGCGTGGTTTTGAAGCAGATGACAATCTTATTAAATGCTATTCCTCTCTTGAATGCGGAGGCCGTTTAAATCTTCTAAAGAACTATGTAGACGAGACTTTGCAGGTGGAATATGACGATCTTATCAATATACTTGTAAGTTGTACGCCAAGGCTTTTTGGAGTAGACTACAGTACAATTACAAAATATTTAGAATCATCACTGGAAATCCAGAATAGCATTGATTACAAAAAAATAAAAATGCTTATATAACAAAAGAGTCGGATCAACCGACTCTTTTGAAAATTACAACTCTTATTTGAGTTCTATTACATTGTTCTCTGATTCCCTGTACAATACAAATCTCTTTCCTATGCTTACTACAAACTCTGCCTTTAAAACTTCTGCAAGTTCTGATGCCGTTGTCTTTGCATCAAGTTCACAATTGCTAAGTATCTTGAACTTAACAAGTTCCCTTGACTCAAGAACTTCATCTGCCTGGGAAATCAGGTTTTTAGTTATACCGTTTTTACCAATCTGGATTATTGGATCCAAATTATGGGCCAAACCTTTTAAATAACTTCTTTGTTTTCCAGTTATCATTATTTCTCCTCTATTCTACGAAATCGAATTCAACTCCGCACACTACTATTGTATCTTCTTCTTTTGCTCCCAACTCCCTTAGCTTTTCAATGACTCCCTTGTCATTTAAAACCTTCTGGAAGTTTTTCAGGGACTCGTAATCTTCAAAGTTTGTTGATTCAACGAGAACATCAAGAAAATATCCGTCTGCGTAATATCTTTTGCCTTCTTTATATACACTTATTGTATCTTTCTTTTTCTTTTCATAAAGCACTGAAGCTTCACTTTCGTCGTAGAAAATCTCCTCTTCAGCAGTCTTTACACACTCAAGAGCCGCATAAAGGACCTTTTCAAGACCTGTACCAGTAATTGCTGAAATTTCATATATATCGTACTTGTCTCCAAGTTTTTCTCTAACTTCTTTGACATTTTCTTCAATTCCAGGAATATCAGTTTTGTTGAGAACTACTATTTGTTTCTTTAGACAAAGCTTTTCGCTGTATTCAGCAAGTTCTTCATTTATCTTATAGAAATCCTCTACAGGATTTCTTCCTTCCTGACCAGAAATATCAAGTATGTGAAGAAGAACCTTGGTTCTCTCTACATGTCTTAAGAATTCATGTCCAAGTCCAACACCTTCTGCAGCACCTTCAATGATTCCAGGAATATCTGCAATAACAAAACTTTCACCTGAGCTCATTTTAACAACACCAAGATTAGGCTTTAGGGTTGTAAAATGATAATTTGCTATCTTTGGCTTTGCACTGGTTGTCTTGGAAAGAAAAGTCGACTTTCCAACATTTGGAAATCCTAAAAGTCCTACATCAGCAATGAGCTTAAGTTCAAGTATAATCCCTCTTTCTTCAGCAACTCTACCTGGTTCAGCAAACCTGGGAGCCCTTCTAATAGAGCTTTTGAACTTAACATTGCCTCGACCGCCTCTACCACCTTTTGCTATGACAAACTTTTGTCCGTCAGTGTTCATGTCAACCAGAACAATATTAGTTTCCTCATCTCTTACAAGTGTTCCGACAGGAACCTTCAGTACTAGGTCATCGGCTTTGGCTCCGAACTGATTTTTGCCTCTTCCATCTTCGCCACCTTTAGCCTTGTAATTCTTCTGATATCTGAAATCCATGAGGGTTCTAAGTCCGTTGGTTGCCTCTATGATGATATCGCCGCCCTTTCCGCCGTCTCCGCCTGAAGGACCACCCATAGGTTCATATTTTGCTCTTCTGAATGCTACAGATCCATTTCCACCCTTGCCGGCTTTAACATGAATCTTCGCTATGTCAATAAACATCAAATCACATCCTTTAAAAGAACAACGCAGCTCTGCTGCGTCATCCACGTAAGTGAGTGTTGTCCGCATAGAAAGCCACAAAAAAACCTACCGTTAAGGTAGGTTTAATTTAAGCTTCTTGTGTGTAAACACTAACTTGTTTTCTCTTTTTGTCTTTTCTCTCAAAAGTAACTATACCATCAACAAGTGCGAAAAGAGTATCATCTCCACCTATTCCAACATTATTACCAGGATGAAGCTTAGTACCTCTCTGTCTTACGAGAATATTACCAGCTAAAACAAATTGTCCGTCTGCTCTTTTTAAACCGAGTCTTTTAGACTCACTGTCTCTACCATTTCTAGAACTACCTACACCTTTCTTATGTGCAAATAATTGCAAATTCAATTTTAATATCACGACTACACCTCCTTATAATCAAGGCTTATATACTGACTATAATTTTCTAATAATAGTTTGATGCCCATCTCAAATGTTTTGAACAAAATATTCGATTCAGGACAAATCTTTTGAAGCAATATCTTCATAAATCCAGTCTTTTCATCCACTGACCAATCAATATCATCCAGATTAACTCCGGCAACCACTTCAAGAGAATTCAACACCGTATATGACAGTATGGAAACTGCAGCACATACTATATCGCTTCCTTCCTCGTTGTAGCTTGAATGGCCTTTAACTTCAAAACCCTTATAAGAATCACCGCTTCTGTCAATTACAACTTCGATCACTGATTAACCAACAATCTTTTCAATTTTAACTTGTGTATATGGCTGTCTGTGTCCTTGCTTCTTTCTATAATCTTTCTTAGGCTTATATTTGAAAACAATGATTTTTTTTGCTTTTCCATGATTTTCAACAACAGCATCTACTGCTGATCCTTCAAGATATGGTTTACCTGTGTTTATGTTTCCATCCTTAGATACAAACAAAACTTTGTCAAACTTAACAGCGTCACCTTCAGCAAGATCAAGTTTTTCAACTCTAATTACATCGCCTTCTTGTACTTTGTACTGTTTTCCACCTGTTTCAATAATTGCGTACATTAATGCACCTCCTCAACCCAGTCTCGCCATTGCAGGTACTTTCGTTTAAAACCTGTTCAGAGCGGCTTACAAAATAAAAGTATAACCATTTTACATTACTTTGTCAACAAAATTCAAATTAATTCTTTTAACTTTTATTCTTTCCACACCTTTTAGTACTGAACATATGAATTCCTTCATTTCCTCAACTTTTAAACTTCCGTTTTCATTGATGTCTATAGTCATATCAAAAGACATTTCCAGTCCTTCTATATTTCTCATTTTGACATCCATAATATATTCTACAACATTGATTGTTCTTCTTTTAATTTTATTTTTCTTCTTTTTTACTCTTTCTATAACATATTCATTGTCAAGAATTGAATTCAATGACTTAAGAGCATCTTCAAATTTCTCTTCCTGATCAAAACCAATAGTAAAATTATAAACCTGAGAAGAAATCAAGGCAGATACTGCCTTTTTATTGTTATATTCATCAGCTTCTGTAATTCGCATACCTTCAGGCAGGTTGTTGTTCATTCTCTCCTTAAAATCATCAGTTGAAATATCACCTTCAATCTCAGCCTCTCCATACTCACCTGTACTTTCTATACCCAGTGACAGTGGAAATGCTATATTGAGCTTTGGATGTGGATTAAAACCTTCAGAATGCTTCACCAGTATTGAAGTCCTTCTTATAGATCTCTGCAAAACCCTCATAGTGTCAAGATGGGATATGAATCTTAATCTTCCTAATTTTGTAAACTTAAATACTATCTTCAAAACACGATCCTCCACCCAAATTCATATTTACACCGCATCCTGAACAATTTAGTCTGCAGTCTTCTGTTGTTTTTTCTTCAAGAGATTTTTTCTTTTCTTTAATCAAATACTCCTTTGTAACTCCACAATCAATGAAATCCCATGGAAGTATCTCATCAAAATCCTTTTGTCTCTCATTGTAGAATTCTGGATTCACTTCAGCCTCAACGAATGACTCAATCCATACATCATATTTAAACTTATCTCCCCATCCGTCAAAGGTACACCCATTTTTCCATGCTGTCTTTAATACTTTTGCAAGCCTTCTGTCTCCGAGAGCAAAAACTCCTTCTATAGAGCTTAGTTTGGGATCATGGTAATTGTATGAAACCTTTTTATCCTTAATAGCATTTTTCAATAAGCCAGTCTTTTCAGTGAATTCATCAACAGTATTCTGTGCTTCCCATTGAAAAGCTGTAAATGGCTTTGGTACAAAGCATGCTGCACTTACATTCACTTTTAGATTTCCTCTGATTTTTTCCCTTTCTCTATTAAAGAATTCATTTTTCACAAGATATGCAAGATCCTTGATACCATAAATATCCTCAACCGTTTCTCCAGGCAGGCCAACCATGAAATATAGCTTTACGGTAGACCATCCAAGATCAAATGCAGTCTTTACAGTTCCTAATATATTCTCTTCAGTAATATTCTTATTGATTACGTCTCTCATTCTCTGTGTTCCGGCTTCAGGGGCAAATGTAAGCCCTGACTTTCTTACCTTCTGAACCCTTTCCATAAGATCAAATGAAATCGAATCCAGTCTCAAGGACGGCAGAGAAAGGCTTATACGCCTATCTTCGTATTTATTCAATAATTCCGTAGCCAGTTCAATAAGTTTTGAAAAATCTCCAGTACTCAATGATGAAAGAGAAATCTCCTCATGTCCAGTGGACTCAATAAGAAGATCTGCCTGTCTTAAAAGAGTTTCTACTGATTTCTCCCTGACAGGACGATAAATCATACCTGCCTGACAAAATCTACAACCTCTTGTACATCCTCTAAATATTTCAAGCACTATTCTGTCATGTACAGTTTCTATAAATGGAACCACTATCTTCTCTGGAAAGAAAGATTTATCAAGATCTTTAATTATCCTCTTTTTTACATTATCCGGAGCCTTTTCGTATAGTTTATTTCTTTTGCTGATTGTCCCGTCATCATTATACTCAATGTCATAGAATTCAGGAACATATATTCCTTCTATAAGACATGCTTCCTTTAAAAAGGCTAATTTGTCATAACCCTTCTTCTTGTGTTCCCTGTAAAGGTCCATTACTTCCACAAGGATTTCTTCACTCTCTCCAAGGAAAAACATATCTATGAATTCATACAATGGTTCAGGATTGAATGCACAAGGACCTCCTGCAATGACAAGAGGAAAACTATTATCCCTTTTTGCAGATTCAACTGGAATATTTGCCATGTTCATCATATTCAGAATATTCGTATAGCTCATCTCGTATTGGAGCGTGAATCCAACTATGTCAAAATCCCTTATGGAGTCCTGACTTTCAAGGGCAAAAAGTTCTATGTCATTTTCTTCCAGCTGAGCCTCAAGATCAGTCCAAGGTGCAAAGACCC
>JAUVAG010000043.1 GCA_030591825.1 Dethiosulfatibacter sp. | reverse complement strand
GTTCAGACTGCTCCTGCAGTAAGAGCTTCACTTGGTGAAGAATTCGGACTTCCAGTAGGAACAAGGGTAACAGGTAAAATGGTTGCTGGACTAAGAAGAATAGGATTCAACAATGTATTTGATACTGACTTCTCTGCGGACCTTACAATAATGGAAGAGGGAACAGAACTTCTAGGAAGAGTTAAAAACGGCGGAAAGCTTCCAATGATTACATCTTGTTCACCAGGATGGATTAGATACTGCGAGCTTTTCTACCCTGAATTCGTAGAAAATCTTTCATCATGCAAGTCTCCACAGCAGATGTTCGGAGCAATTGCAAAATCATATTATGCAGAAAAAATGGGAATTAATCCTAAGAACATGGTAGTTGTTTCAATCATGCCTTGTATTTCAAAGAAGCAGGAAGCTGCTAGACCTGAAATGGAAGTAAGTGGAATAAGAGATGTAGACATCTCATTGACTACTAGAGAGCTTGGAGATATGATCAAACAGGCAAGAATCGACTTCAAGAGACTTCCTGATGAAAACTTCGACAAGATACTTGGAGAATACTCCGGTGCAGGAGTTATTTTCGGAGCAACTGGTGGAGTTATGGAAGCTGCCCTTAGAACATTAGCCGACATACTTACAGGTGAAGATATTGAAGATATTGAATACCATGGTGTTAGAGGGATTGAAGGAGTTAAGGAAGCAGCAGTAACTCTTCCTATAGACGGAGTACCTACTGAGATTAAGGTTGCTATTGTTCACGGTACTGCCAATGCAGCAAAAGTACTTGAAGCAATTAAGTCTGGAGAAAAAGAATATCACTTCATTGAAGTTATGGCATGTCCTGGAGGATGTGTTAACGGTGGAGGACAATCTTTTGTTTCTGCAAAAGAAAAAATCGATGTGGACCCTAAAGTGAATAGAGCAAATGCCCTTTACGAAGAGGATACTGTAATGGTAAATAGAAAGTCTCATAAAAACCCAGAGATTATAAAACTTTATGAAACTTTCCTCAAGGAACCAAACAGTCATCTTTCACACAAGCTTCTTCACACTCACTATGAGGCAAAAGTAAAATATCCAATAGCAAATCAAGAAGATTTTGACGATTTAATCAAATAAAGCAAGAAAAGGCCTGTTTCAGGCCTTTTTTTTATTTGTAACATTATTGTATTGTTAATTATTTTTAACTGCCTCAAAACCGAGATAAATGAAGGTGGATTTTGGGCAATCTGAGACAAATTATGTACACTGTATACAATATTGAAGATTTATATGAAATATCTTTACTCATGTGAATCTAGTAGATATAATAATAATGGGTGATTTAATGATATACTTAGACAATGCGGCTACTACATTTCCAAAGCCGGAATCGACATATTACTACATGAATAAATATACAAGAGAAACAGCGGCCAATCCTGGAAGAGGAAGTCACAGCATGGCAGTAGAAAGTGCTGAAATTATTTTTGAAACCAGGGAGCTGTTAGCTGAGTTTTTCAATATAGAAGATTCCATGAATATAGTTTTTACAAAAAACTGTACGGAATCACTAAATATTGCAATCAAGGGTGTCCTTAAAAAAGGGGACCATGTAATTACTACATCCATGGAACATAATTCAGTTCTAAGACCTTTATCCACTATGGAATCCCGGGGTGTAGCGATGACCATAGTACAGGCAGATGAATTTGGAATGATTAATCCAAAGGATATTGAAAAAGAAATAAGGAAAAATACAAGGATGGTTGTGTCCACTCATGTGTCAAACCTTACAGGTACCATAATGCCCATAGAGGAAATTGGAAAGATTTGCAGGGAAAAGGGCGTTTTATTTATGGTTGACTCAGCACAGAGTGCGGGACTGCTTGAAATAGATGTGAAAAAACAGAATATAGATATTCTAGCCTTTCCGGGTCATAAAAACCTATTCGGACCAATGGGAATAGGAGGGCTATATGTAAGTGAAGATGTTGAAATAGATACCTTTATAGAGGGTGGAACAGGAAGCATGTCAAGCGAAATAATCCAGCCTGACTTCATGCCTGACAAGCTTGAAAGTGGAACTCCAAATCTTCCGGGTATAGCAGGGCTCAAGGGAGGATTGGAATTTATACTGGAGACAGGAAGAGAAACCATCAGAAAGAGAGAAGACCAGTTGGTAAAAGTCTTTCTGGAAACTATTAGTTCCACGTGGAACATAGAATCCTACGGACCAAAAGATTTGAAATATAGAAGCGGAGTCGTATTGGTTAACATAAAAGATTTAGACTCATCGGAACTTGCTTCAATACTAGACAGAAAGTACTCAATTGCAGTAAGGCCGGGATACCACTGTGCTCCTCTTGCTCACAAGACTATAGGAACATACGAAAAAGGTGCAGTAAGATTCAGCATGAGCTGGTTCAACACCTTGAAGGATATAGAGCAGGCTTCACAAGCTCTCATTAAGATTGCTGAAGAATGCGGTCAGGAAGAGTGAGATGATGAAAAAAACACTATTTTTCATAGTTGTTCTTGTAGTATTATTTGGTATTCTCTATTCCATGGGATTTTTAGACAATATAGTGGAACGTTTCAACGAGACAAGGATTTCTGTTGAAGTGGAAAGCGTAATTGATATGGATTCCCAAAAAGGAGAAGTGATTTTAGCCAGAGAGGGCTATTACATTGTTTATGATAATGTTCTTGAGACTTATGACTATAAGGGACAAATGTCAGATATACACGAATTTGACGGGTTTATTGAAAAGACCTTTCTTGGGAAGCACAAGTTTGTGAAGACAGCTGACTCGGTATATATTGAACTGGAAGGAAATTTTCTTGAAATGGAATATGATGTAGAAGAAAAGAAACTTCTAAACATAAGTCAGGATGAAAGAATTTTTGTTGTTGGTTCGGACTATGAAGAAACAACAAATACAGTAGATATATATGACAATACAATGAAGCTTCTAGGAACATTTGACAGTAATAGGATGCGAGTAATAAAGACTCTTGATTCGGATAATTCAGATGGTTTTATAGTGACTACATTCTCATATGAGGGCAGTTATATGTTTTCTAAAATAGGAGAATATCTTGTAGAAGGAATGTACAATCTATGGGAGCTGGATTTGAATAACGAAGTGGTTGTTTTTCAGTATACGGCCAAGGACGGAATTTATGTTGCTACAAACGAAAATTTGTACAAAATAAATAACGAGGGCAGTATATTATGGACCTACAGCGGGTATGACTATATCAAAGACTGTAAATTTGTTGATGATAAAATATTTCTTCTCACAGGAAAGGAAAAGAATTCTGTAACAACCATAGATACGGGAGGAAAGGTGGAAGGAATAATAAAGACTGAGGATGCCTATACGAGATTGGACGCTTACAAAGGTCATGTCTTTTTGAGCAACAGCGGTTTTATATCCTATATTTTAGATGAGAAGGTTATCATGGTTTATAATCCCGAGGGAGTTATAAAGGATCTTAAATTAAATGGTGACAAGATAAGACTGTTGTCGGAAAACAGCATTGTGGAACTTAATATAAAAACAGACTAACAGGAGGAATTTTATGGAATTCAATATAATAGATATTGTAGTAGCGGTATTTATTCTGCTTGTATTAGGTAATGGATTCAGAAAAGGATTGATAATGTCCTTATTCGACCTTGTAGGTCTGGTTGCTTCCTTTTTAATAGCTTGGAAATACCACTACATAGTCAGGGACTTCTTCATTGAAAGGACCGGAATTGTAGATTTTATTAACAACAATATAAGTACGAAGATCACCGATATAATAGGGAATCTGCCTAACAAGGAATTGGACCTTGGAGGTATATTCAAGGGATTTGGAAAACTTCCATTCGATATACAGAGGATAATGGAGGATTTCCTGCAGACCTCAATAGGGGATACGGCCGAAGCCTATGCTCAGAGCATGTCCGACAAGATAACAAATGTGTTTTTGATAATCATTAGTTTTACTGTTGCATTTCTCATTACATATCTAATTCTTATGATAGTTGCAGGAGTTTTAAATGTGCTTTTCAAGGCACCAGTATTAAATACGGCAAACAAGCTCTTGGGAGCTCTTTTCGGTCTTCTGAAGGCAGTTGTACTGCTGTATATAGTCTTTGCAATAGTATCTCCATTCATAGCAATGTCTGAAAAGGACAATATCATTACAACAGAGATACTGGAATCAAAATCAAGCGAAGTATTTTATGAAAATAATCTGATATTGAATTACCTTACATACAAGGGAATACTTGCAGAATAGGGTTCAAACAGTAAATAATTGTATAAAGATCTAGAAAGACTATTGTTAGAATGGACAATAGTCTTTCCTTTTGATAGAATGAATAATATAGTAATATTCTCAGGTAGTAAGAATAGACAACGGGAGGAAATATGAAAGAAATTGATGCAAGAGGTCTGGCCTGCCCCCAACCAGTAATACTTACTAAAAAGGCATTGGATGAAAATAAGAATGTAATGGTAATAGTTGATAATGATACTGCAAAGGCTAATCTTATAAAGCTTGCGAAAAAAATGAAGTGTGAAGTTGCAGTAAAGGATGAAAACGATGGAACAAAGATATCCCTTTACAGGGAAGGTGGCGAAAATGAAGAGGAAAAGGTCAATATTGAATTGACGAACGAGGAGGATTCTATAGCTACAGGGGGAATGGTATATGTATTTGGAAAGAATACCCTTGGAAGTGGATCTGAGGAGCTTGGAAGACTTCTCATGAAGGGATTTATATATACATTGACTGAAATGGATCTTCCACCTTCCAAGGTTACATTCTTAAATTCAGGAGTCTATCTTACCTGCGAAGGATCCGAAGCCATAGATGATTTGAAGATACTGGAGGCAAAAGGAACAGAAATTATTTCATGTGGAACATGTCTTGATTATTTTGAAATAAGCGACAAGCTTCTCATAGGGGAAGTATCAAATATGTATGATATTGTAGAAGTTATAGCTTCCGGTAAAAATACAGTAATGATTTAGAGGTGTAAAATGGATGAAAAACTAAATGTTGGAGATATAGTAAGACTTAAGAAACAGCATCCTTGTGGAGGATACGACTGGGAGATCATGAGGATAGGAACGGACTTCAGGATCAAGTGTATAACCTGCGACAGGCAGATATGGCTCCCAAGAAGAGAAGTCATGAGAAGGGTCACCAAGGTTGTGTCCAGGAAGGAAGAAGAATAAAGAATTCAACAAGAAGAGATAAATAAAAATACCGCCAACTAATTAGTTGGCGGTATTTTTATGCTTCCTTTGCCATTGGACGTTGCCAGTATGGCTTTAAGAAATGGCATAAAAAAAATATCAACATTGTACTTAAGAGTATAAGTAATATGTATGAAGAATAATAATTGAAGGTTGATACTATCCATGACAAGATATATGAGATATAATATATTAAGATATTAAGATATTAAGAGCAATAATATGATAATTGTTCCACGTGGAACACAAACATAGAATTAATAAGAGGTGTCGAATGAAAAAGATAGCATTGATAGGTATAATGGGATCAGGGAAAACAACTTTGGGCAAAATCTTGGCTGAAAGAATGGGTAACAGCTTTATTTGCTCAGATGAATACTTGGAAGAAAAGCTGAATAGGACCATACAGGACATATTTGAAAAGAACGGAGAAGCATATTTTAGGGAAATGGAAGCTGAAGTAATCAAGGAGCTTTCAGAAAGAGAAGAACTCATCCTTTCAACAGGAGGGGGAGTGGTTCTGGATGAAAAGAACATGGAAAATTTAAAGGATAATGGTTTTGTTGTAGTATTCCTTAATAGGGATGTTGAAATCATAATGAAGGATATAGAGACAGAAGGACGTCCACTGATAAAGGAAGATCCTGAAAAACTCAGGAAAATTTTCAGTGACAGAAAAGACCTATACAACAGTTACAGTGATATAATACTCAACAATGACGGTCAAGTAGAGGAAGCTGTTGACAAGTTGATAAATATCATATCATCTGTGGACTAAATTTGACTGAAAGCAAAATATTGGTGAAAGATTATTAGATTCAAGACTGTGGATACATTGTAAAGCGTATAATTTCTAAAATGGGAGAATATCATGAATAAAAGTAAAACTGTAAAAGTAAAGGGAAAAACAGTAGGTGGAAAAAGGACCTTGATATGTGTTCCTCTTGCAGCGCAAGACTATTATAGTCTTATTATGCAGGCAATGGAGCTGAAAAAACTAGACCCCGATATTATCGAGTGGAGAGTCGACTACTACGACGATTGCGCCGACAAGGAAACCGTTCTCAATTTATTGAACGAATTAAGGAATATTTTGGGGGACATACCCATACTTTATACACTGAGAACAGTGGAAGAGGGTGGAATGGCCAAAATATCAAATGAATTGAGAAGGGAGATTATTGAAGCATCAATAGAATCTGGATTTGTAGATATTGTGGATGTGGAATTGTCAAATGACAATGAATTCATAAAAGATATGAGGGATTTGACTCTTGCAAATGGAACAAAACTCATACTTTCATATCATAATTTCAAGGAAACTCCTGGTGAAGATGAAATAATCAAGAAGCTTGTAAATGGCGAAGAATATGACAGTGATATAGTCAAGGTAGCGGTTATGCCTAATTCCAAGGATGACGTATTGACTTTGATGAAGGCTGTAAATGAAGCAGGAAAGATACTGAATATTCCAATAATAGCAATATCAATGGGTGAAGAGGGACAGATTACCAGAATAGCATGCAGGAGCATGGGGTCGGCAGTAACCTTTGCAGTAGGAAGCAATCCATCAGCTCCTGGACAGATAGGCTATAGCGAAATAAAAAGAATACTCTATACCCTTGAAGGAGGAAGAGATGATTAACAACGATACAAGGCTTCTGGGTCTAATGGGTAATCCTCTTGGACACAGTTTTTCTTCCTTCATGCACAACAGAGCTTATGAACTGGAAAATTTGAACTACATATATATAAACATGGAGACTGAAAATAAGAACATAGGGGATATATTGAACGGTATCAAGCATCTTAAGTTTGATGGATTCAACGTGACAATTCCCTACAAGATAGACATAATGGAGTATCTAGATGAAATAGATCCTTTGGCTGAAAAGATTGGTTCAGTCAACACTGTAAAGATAGAAGATGGGCGATTCAAAGGTTACAATACTGATGGTGAAGGTTTTGTGATTTCTCTTGCAGAGGAATGCAACTTTGACTGCAGGGGAAAGAAGGTACTCATACTTGGGTCTGGAGGAGCATCAAGGGCTGTTACCATGACAATTGCTGACAAGAATCCTGAAAAGATATTCATTACCAACAGGACTCTTCAGAAGGCAATGGATCTTTGTGATGAAACAAACCACAAGTTCAACAAAATATGCTTTCCTATAGACGGTGTAAACCTAGATGCAATAATCGAGGATTGCGACCTTCTCATAAATACCACTAGTGTTGGAATGTACCCCAATGTTGACGATTGTCCAATTGATCCTAAGCTTCTTCATAAAGGTCTGACTGTATGCGACATAGTTT
>JAUVAG010000323.1 GCA_030591825.1 Dethiosulfatibacter sp. | reverse complement strand
GCTTTCCCTGAATGCGTCTCAATATTGCTTCAATCCTGAATAGGAGTTCTTCCATGCTGAATGGCTTTGTAATATAGTCATCTGCTCCACGACTAAAACCTTCCAGGACATCATCCTTCATAGACTTTGCCGTTAGGAATATTATTGGAATCTTATCATTCATTATACGCACATCAGATGCAAGTGAAAACCCATCTTTCAGGGGCATCATCACATCGAAAATACATATATCATAGTGGTATTGCTCGAAATAGCGAAATGCTTTGTCCCCATTCGTCACCCAATCTGCTTCAAAATTTTTCGCCTGCAAGTACTCTTGTAAGAGAGACCCAAGATTCTCATCATCTTCGGCAAGTAAAACACGTGTTTTTATTTCATTCATGATGTTTGCATTTCAGAATATAGAGGTAAATTTATTGAAAAAATGGTTCCTTTATTTAATTCGCTGGAGAGATTTATGGAGCCTCCATGTTGCTCAACTATTAGCTTGACATAACTAAGTCCAAGTCCAAAACCTTTAATGTCATGAACATTTCCGGTTGATACCCTGAAAAACCTGTCGAATACTTTTTTCTGATTCTCCTTGCTAATACCTATACCATTATCTTTTACACTCAAAGAAAACATACTTTCAGTATTAAACATCTTGACTTCAATATTGGGTTTCTCTTTACTATATTTTACTGCATTATCCAGCAAGTTCGTAACTACATTCATCAAATGCACCCTGTCTCCATTAACAATATCATGATTCGAATCATCAATCACTTCCAACTTACCATTTCTACTTTCAACCTGTAATTTAAAATTTTGGATCACCGTAGCAACGATTTCATACATACCAACCTGTGTCTTCTTCATTACCAGGTGCCCCTGATCCAATACTGCCATCTGTAGAACCCTTTCAACCTGATATCCCAATCTTTTACTCTCGGTCTGAATTATCCGTGAAATATGGCCGGTGTTCTTCTTTTCCATCGGAATACTTTCATCATTCAACATTTGCGACGCTAGACTGATGGTTGAAATAGGTGTCTTTAACTCATGGGTCATATTATTTACAAAATCATTTTTGACATCTGACAGCTTCTTTTGCCTGAAAATAACATACAGTGCAAAGGAGAAAAGAACAATCATCAGCAAGGTTAATACAACTGTAGAGGACCCAAGAAAACCCATCGAAGAACGAATATATGCCTTCTGCTTGGGGAAATATACATAAAGATAAGTGTCTTCCTCAAGGACCTTGTCGCTCATTAATCCTGCCCTGAAATAATAGTTCTCCGTTTTTTTATTAAAAGCATCCGAACTATAAATTTCTTGGTTCTTATTCTTCATTACGGTGTACTCAAAGTCCAAGTCAATTCCGTGGTTTATAATATTCTTATATAGAATTTCTTCAAACTTTTTCTGTTCTACCCTTTCTTCAAAAGAGATATCTTCCAACAACATCTTCTTCATCACAGCTTTAACCAATATTTCCTGCTCCTTGATAGATGCTTCAATCTGCTTCAATTTCACCTGATCCTGATAGGTGGAAATATTAAATGTGTCAACTTTATGTTCTCCAGACTTAGTAATTACTATCACCGTATCCTCCAGAATTTCAATGATATCCTCCCCATGCTTTACTTTGTGAGGCATATGCTTAAGCTCAGATATCTTCTCACCGTCAAGAAAAATGATTGGATCTTCCTTATCCTCAATAATGATATTCCATTCCATCTCCTCTACAGCTTCGATCTTTTCATCAATAACAGCATTCATTCTTTTTAAGGTATAAAAATGCTCGATCTGCCTTGATACATCAGTAAGAGTTGTATTCACCAGCTGATGAAACTGCTTATCATGAAGGACTATGGCATTTCTTATCCATTTTATCTGAACGATAATCAATCCCATCAACGATAGAGTTAATGATATTGTCAATATCCATAGTATCCTTTTACTCATAAAACAAAGATACAGCTACTTTTAGCATGTTAATCACCAAGTTAACAAACTTTAACATCTGTTAAAGCTTCCTAACAGTATTCTAGCGTAGATTTGTACTATAACCAAACCATATTATTATGTATAAATATCTATTCCTTATTTTCAGTGCTGTCATGCTTGGGACATCCTTGATTGCTCAGGATAAAGCTGAGATCACTGTAAAAGTTACAAAAGACGGTGCCGTAGTAAAAGACACTACATACACATACGACGATTTAAAAAAGGCAAAACATGCTGTCCGTATGATGGAAATTATGTCTTCTGAGGACTTTCATGCTGATGGTGAACATATGATGCATAAGAAGATGATGTTTGTCTCTGAGGATGGCAAGGTTACTGAGATAAAAGAAGGAAATGAATTGGATGAAAAGATATATATCAGTAAGGATGGTGACAAAGTAGAAGTTATTGTCAAAAAAATTAAGGTAGGCGATTGCGACCACGATGTAAAAATGCATAGAGAAGTTATTGTGATAGCTGATGGTGAGAATGATGAACAAAGTACATGGACTATCGAAGAGGGAGAAGATGGTGAAGTAATTGTAATTAATGAAGACGGAAAACAAATAAAAATAATTAAGAAAATCCTTTCTGAAGGAGATGAAGATATCAAGGTTGAGGTTCATGTAAAGGAAGAAAAGGTCGAAACAAAAAAGAAAAGGAAAAAAGATAAATAGTAAATAAACAATATTTTTAGGTTTAGGTTTAGGGTGCGTTTTAAAAGGGTTAGCTGCAGTTGCGGTTAACCCTTTTTGCATTCAAACTATATAAGGGAAATCAAAAAGAAAAGCTGTACTTTAGTTT
>JAUVAG010000192.1 GCA_030591825.1 Dethiosulfatibacter sp. | reverse complement strand
TGGTTCGATTCCGCCTCTGGGCACCACAATGGTGATAAAACAACTCCTTTTTAAGGAGTTGTTTTATTTTTTGTAATTTTTGATATTAGAAATTGTTAGATCTATTGAATATGGTGTTACTATTCGATTGATATATCACTATTGTATCAAATGAGGAATTGTATTATACAACGGTTTTTTCTAGGAGTAGTTTAATCAATAGAAGAATATTTTCAACTAGAGGAGCACCATCGCTGGAGAGTACCATATACTTGTCCGCTTTTATAAAACCAAGGTCTTTCAGGTTTACATATTTTATATTCTTCTCGTCTGCAATTCCCTTGGATGTCAGTATTTCAAGTTCAAGTAACCCCTTTTGCCTGTTCCAATAGTATTTATAGCAAAATGAATTTACATTAATGTCAATATCCTTTAGAGGAAGTGTTTTGACCCTTATTTTAAGCTGATTGTTTTTTTCCACCTGCTTGTCGAAAAAGAGATAGTTGTATTCGGGATGTTCTATTCCCAGACAGTTGTTTCCCTTAAAATTGTTTATAAGCTCCATTATGAAGGGGAGATTGTATATGTCTTCGTAGTTGTGAAGCATCATAATATCAAGGTATTCATCCTTGGGATTTATCCTGTAGGAAGTATTGAGTTTGACTAGATCTTTCCCACTTAATTCGTCTTTCCTTGAAATACCAAGTTTTTCTTCAACTGTTTTGAGTTTGTAGTTTACATAATTCAAGCAACTTTTGTATCTTGATATAATTTGATAGAAATCAAGCATGACTATTTTTTCAAGTCCCGGATCTATTTTGTTGATTTTGCATCTGTGGATGTAAAAGGGAATGTCGAAGGAATTTCCATTGTATGTTATTATGTATTTTTTGTCTTTTATTATCTTTGCCATTTCATCAGTAAGCTTTCCTTCTGAATCTGATGAGGTGGAAAAAAGCTGCTTTAGTATATAGTTGTTACCAGACTTGTATAAGAATCCTGCCATAAAGATTTCCGAAGTTAGCTTTGAAAGTCCTGTGGTTTCTATATCAAAAAAGACGCAGTTGTCTTCTATGGCCTTTGGTATTAATGAACTGTAAATTTTATTTTCTATTGTTTTATTTCTTATTATCATTTGAACACCTACAATTAAATAATTAATGACTTTTATTATTGGCATAAATTTGTTAAGATATGAGTATGAAAAATTTAACATTATATGCGACACTATCACTTGTACTTGGGATAGTGTCATCCAGATATAATTTAATAAAGATTGAAGTCATCTTTTCTATTTTACCATTAATATCCGTAATTGTTTATTGTTTAATCAAAAACAAAAAATATTTAATGTATGCAGCCCTGATTGGATCTTTTTTTATTCTTGGAGTTGTATCGACCAATTATTTTTCTGTTGACAAGCTTTTGGGAACATATGGAGACGATGTGGAGTATAAGGGAATAGTGACTAGAATACATATGCCTAAAGAGGGTAGTGACTATGATTCCTTTTCAGCTGACTGCACAATCAATAAAGGCCGCAGGGATATTGATGTAAGTGTGCTTATGTACATAATAAAAGGAAGCGATATAAAGCCTGGAATGGAAATAGTAGGAAGTGGAGAAATTCTTGAACCTTCAAAGGCAGGGAACTTTCTTGAATTCGACTACAAGAATTATTTGACTAATAGAGGAGTAAATGGAACATTGATTTCCAATGACTATGTTGTAGATGATGATATAGGGTTTACCTACAGGTTAAAGAATGGATTCAGAGGATATATAATAAAAACTATAGATAATCATCTTGAGGAGCCAGAAGGAGGACTTTTAAAAGGTATACTTTTGGGAGATACAGATTTCATCGATGAGGAGCTTCTGAAGAATATCCGGGGACTGGGAGCTGCACATGTCCTGGCGGTATCAGGACTTCACATAGGTATTATTATTGCTTCAATAGGCTTTTTATTGAGTCTATTGAGAATGTATAGGCGACATGCATTGGTAATAAGTCTTTGTACAGGATGGATATATGCATTTTTCATAGGTTTCCCATTGTCTGTTTTAAGGGCATTGATAATGATGACATTTATAATATTGGGTTTTCTTCTCCACAGGAAATACGACATGATGAACTCCATCATGAATGCAATTTGCCTTATGCTTATTATTAGACCGCTATGGTTATTCGATACCGGTTTTCAGATGTCCTTCGCAGCAGTTGTTGGAATATGTCTTTTCAACAGAACGGTTAAATTTTATGAAATGTCAAAAACACTTAAATATCTGTTGTTTATCGTGTTTGTACAGATATTTGTTTTTCCAGTTTCTTTATATTATTTCAACCATATTTCAATCCTTGGGATTGTTGCAAATTTATTGATAGTTCCTGTTGTTTCAGCAACACTGTTTCTGATTGTTGTGGTTCTACCTTTAAACCTTGTTTCAGGGTTTGCTTCCACGGCTCTATTCTTTATTATAGGTGCAGCATTAAAGGCTGTCGTTTTCACTGCGGAAATGCTAATGAAGTTGAGATATGCAGTTTTGAATTTCAGGTCCCCAGGTTTGGATGAAATAATAATATATTATCTATTGGTAATATGTATTTTATACTTCTTGTCATATCCTGAAGAAAGATACAGGTTCAAATTTCTCTATTCAACAGCAGTCCTGATGATGATTATCTATGTTTCGGTTTTTCTAGTGGTGCCTGAAATGGGAAACAACAATCTTAGGGTATCCATAATAAATGTAGGACAGGGGTCGGCTTCTCTATTGCAATATGGAAAGAAATGCTTCATGGTTGATGCAGGTGGAACTGTTATGGGAGACTATGAGACTGCAGACAGAACCTTACCTGATTATCTTGTGAAAAGAGGTGTAAGGGTCCTTGATACTATTTTCGTCACCCATTATCACGCTGACCATTACAGCGGAATTGACAAAATTGATGAAAGTATAAAAATAAAGAGCATAATATCAGGCCATCGTGACGAATATATATTATCGGAATTTAATAATAAAATAGACTTTTTGGAAATCAATAAAGGCGACAGGATTAATATAGACAAGGATTTCACAATTGACGTAATATGGCCTCCTGATGATTTTGAATCCGATAATGAAAATAATAATTCCCTTGTTTTATTTGTTGACTATAAGGGAACAACAATCTTATTTACAGGAGACATCGAAAAGGAAGTGGAGGATGAAATATCTAACAGTCTTAATAAAATAGACATATTAATAGTACCTCATCACGGTAGTGGTACATCATCCAGTGAAAACTTTCTGTTGAAGACTATGCCGGATTATGGAATAATGAGTTATGGTGAAAACAGCTACGGCATACCTGCAAAGGGTGTTATTGAAAGATATGATGATATCCATACTAAACTTTATGAAACCTATATTGATGGGGAAGTCGTCATTGACGTTGACAATAAGGGTGGATATTCTATAAAATGCTTAAATGAAAGTGTTGAATCTGGAGTTGTAAGCTCGCTAACAGCATCGTTTTTACTGGTTGCTACAGCTTACTTAATTTGGAAAAGACGAATTGAAAAAGGAGAATCACTATGAGCAGCAAGGAAGTTATAATATTGACAGGCAATGAAGTGTATTTGACTGACAATTTCATAGATAAACTGAAGAAGAAGTACATGTCCGGATTTGAGGATATGAATTATGTTGTAATAGACAATTTAAAAAACAGGGGAGACGAGGTTGGCAGGTTCATGAACACCATTCCATTCATGGTGGAAAAGAAGATTATGGTTATTGAAAACTGTGATTTTCTAACATCTAAAAAATCACTTTCATCTGATGATGAAAAGCATCTCTTAGGTTATTTGGACAACAGAATGGATGAAAACATTCTTATTTTCGATTGCTCGGGAATAAAAGCCGACAGCAGAAAGAAACTTTACAAGAAGATCAGCAAGACCGGGTCCATTGTAAAATATGACAAATTCAAGGAAAACGAACTTATTTCATGGATCAAGATGTATCTGGATAAAAGCAAAAGAAGAATGTCAGACAGCGATGTTCGATATCTTGCCCAGATAATCGGATACCTTGACTATGAAAGTGTATTGACTCTCTACGATGTAAGGAATGAACTGGACAAGCTTATAAG
>JAUVAG010000088.1 GCA_030591825.1 Dethiosulfatibacter sp. | reverse complement strand
TTGGTGTTATGCGATTAAGGAAACTTTCTACGCGAACAACACCGCTCACGCGGATGACGCGACGTAGTCGCTTTGTTTTCATGTCGTATCTATAATAAAAAATCCCGCTCTTCTGAAATTATCAAAGACATAGATTCTTCCTTCGTCCCTTAGACTCTCCCTGATGAATTCACTCAAAGCGTCTTCCTCTTTTTCTTCAATGCTGTGGTACCTGCTGAAAAACTCAAAACATTCTTCGATGGTATTAAATACCTGTGGAAAATTATAGTCTATCTCTTCATATATATAACTCATATTGTTTTCATCAAGATACTTTATAATTTCTCCCGAGCCCTTACCAAAGGATTTAACCTTTCTTCCAAGACTCTTTTCAAGTACATCCCCTTTGAAATTATAGTGACCCTTTAAAGGAGGGCAAATTATGAAGGCTTTTTCCTTAGCAAGACCCAGGAATTTTTCAAGATTTTCAACCTTGCTCAATGCGCTTCCGCTAAAGGAGCTAAGGACATAGTTGTATAATCCCTTTTCAAAATCTTCAAAGGGCATTATGGCTGCCTTGAAGTTTTTCATATCCATGTCCATAAATTTTCTCGACAGGTTGAGCAACATATTGTACGAGGAGTCAAGACAATGTATATCCTTGCTTCTTTCTGCAAGCTTCAATGTAAATGCTCCCGAACCACTTCCTATTTCAAACCATGTCTTTTCACTAATATTTTCAGTATTATCTAAAATCTTCCTAAGAAATATCCCTGGATAGTCATGACCCTTGTACTCAAGAGCTCTTTCGTACATATCTATTTTTTTTTGCTTCCAGATATGGGAACTGCTCCTTTTAAAGATTATCTTTCTCTTCCTCAGCCATTCCCTTATTTCCTCTTGAATCTGATATCCATTTTCTCCTGTCAGGAAGAGTACCTTGGCATCCTCCCTGTCCTTTATCTTTCTCAAAAAGTCATTCTTTCTATTCTTTATTATCCCAACTACAATACTGTCACTGTCAAGGGCCTTCCAGATACTTTCCTTGAAAACTTCAGAATTCCTTTCCATGACTCCAAGCTCGTCCATAACTGTAATTGTTCTATTTCTTATTGAATACTCAATCTGTTCACTGCCAAAAACATCAAATCCCTCCACATTAACCCTGGCCCTAAATATGTCATTTGACTCCTTTGCATAGGCTACTGTTTCAATGGCGGACAGATCGTTTAAGGATTTCATAATTACATTGTGTCCCTTTTCTATATAATACTTTTCAGTAATAAATCCTCCAATGGAGGTTGAAACTTCTTCCAGAACAGATTTCAAAAGGTATGATTTTCCTATTCCAATATCTCCGGATATAAATAAATTGTTCATGATTTACCGTCCCGTTTATTATTTGCCGCAGAAATTTACTGATATACAAAATCATACCATAAATTCAAGAAAAAATCATCTTAGTATATTTACATTTTCTCCTTCAAGAACCTTGTTAAGAGTCCTTACTGCACACATCTTGCCACACATTGTGCAGGTCTTTTCATCCTCCGGATTTGTATCCTTTCTATATTCAGCTGGCTTTTCAGAATCTATTGCAAGTTCAAACATCCTTGTCCAGTCAAGCTTCTGTCTAGCATTACTCATTTCATTATCAATTTGTCTAGATCCTGGAAGTTTCTTTCCAATATCTCCAGCATGAGCTGCAATCTTTGATGCAACTATTCCTTCTTTCATATCATCTAGCGTTGGAAGTCTCAAATGCTCTGCAGGGGTTACGTAGCATAGAAAATCAGCTCCTGCATTTGCAGCAATGGCTCCACCTATTGCTCCAGTAATATGGTCATATCCTGGCGCTATGTCTGTAACGAGTGGTCCAAGAACATAGAAAGGTGCTCCATGACAAAGCTTTTTCTGAAGTTTCACATTTGCCTCTATTTCATCTATTGCCATATGGCCAGGTCCTTCGATTATAACTTGTACATTTTTAGCCCAAGCTTTCCTTGTAAGTTCTCCAAGTACCATAAGTTCGTGAATTTGGCTTGCATCGGTACTATCAGCTATTGCTCCCGGTCTGCAAGCATCTCCAAGGCTTAGTGTTATATCAAATTCTGCACATATATCAAGAAGTTCATCGAAATATTCAAAAAATGGGTTTTCTTTATTATTCAGTCTCATCCATGCGAAAAGAAGAGATCCTCCCCTTGACACTATGTTCATAAGCCTTGGATTTTTAACGAAAACTTCAGATGTCGCCCTGTTCATTCCTGCATGTATAGTAACAAAATCAACCCCATCCTCTCCGTGTTTCCTAACTATATCAAGAAATTCCTGCGCCTCGATATCTTTAAGTTCCTTCTCGTAAAATCCTATTGCATCATAGATTGGCACTGTACCTATCATTACAGGGGAATATTCAACCAATGCTTTTCTAAACTCTTCTGTCTTTCCATAGTTAGACAAATCCATTATAGCCTCGGCTTTCATTTCAACAGCCTTTTTCACCTTTTCCATTTCCATATCAAGGTCATAGGCATCCTTTGATATTCCAAGATTTACATTAATCTTAGTTCTTAGTCCTTCTCCTACTCCTTCAGGACTGATATTCTTGTGATTCTTGTTACATGGAATTACAACCTTTCCTTCTGCTATAAGAGCTCTAAGTTTTTCTACATCCATATTTTCCTTAATTGCAACTATCTTCATTTCTTCTGTTATTATATTTTTCCTTGCTGCATCCATTTGTGTAGTATAATTCATATCGATTCCTCTTTTAAATTTATTTTTGTTATTTATCCTTAATTATCAATAATCCATCTTTATTTCCCGGGAAATACGTTACTATCTCGATTGTCTGTACTAGCTTTGTTGTCTATGCTTATCCTAGTTGTGTGCTTCATATCTGTCCTTGAGCTTATCCATTGCGCTTGTCTTCAACAATACATAAGATATGACAGCTCCACCCATGGAGCTAACCACAAAAGGAATAATCAGTGCAAAGGCAGCCTTTGAAGTTCCAAGAAAAACATTTGCCATTGGAACTGCCGCCATACCGCCAATAAATCCTGTTCCTATTACCTCTCCAATTACAGCAACTTCAATCTTTCTTATCTTCATGTATGCAACTCCAGCTATGAAAGCACCTATCATACTTCCAGGAAAAGCGAGGATTGAACCTACCCCCATAATGTTTCTCATCAGAGAAATCACAAAGGCAGTAGCCACCGCATACCAGGGTCCCAAAAATACTGCCGCAATTACATTTACAGCATGCTGCATCGGAAAGCATTTTGCCACCCCAACAGGTATGTAAATCAAATGCGATGTTAACACTCCAATTGCTGCAAGCATTGCAGCCAAAACCATTTTTTTCATAAAAAAACCTCCCATTTTCTATAATTTATGGGAGGCTGAATCTGTATATAATCAAAGACTTCTCTTTTGATTTAAGGCAATAAAAAAACATATCTGCAGGCAAATATGTTATCAATATTCCTACGCCGGCATTATCCGGATCAGGTTCAAGGGTCAGTAAAATCGAGTTTTCTATCTCAGCCGACATAATCAGCTCCCCATAAATTATTTAGTTTTTTATACATTAACATAGATTCATGTAAATATCAAGGGGATTCCGTTCAATTGATATTGTTTTTTTATCAATAGATAAAATCCGAATTTCAAATTGCAGTAGCATATGGGTATTCAATTTGATATAATCAAATAACCAAGCATATTGGGAGACGAGATGAAAGATATTAGATGAATTCAAAAATCAGCAATTTCAAAAAACATATAAACAATCAATATACAGGAGAAACATATGAAAAAACTAGCAATATTCGACTTTGACGGAACCTTGTTTACAGAACTAACTGTCCCATATCTTTTTGATAAGTGGATGAGTCTTTCTTATCCAAAAAAATCAGTTTCAAAGGTGAAAGGGATAATACTTAAAGATTATTTCCTGAATAAGATAGGAATCCTTTCAAAGAAAAAATTCAGAGACAAAGCTACAGTTGATTTTCTTAAACTCTTCAGCAACATGTCTGAAGAAGAAGTCATAGATTTTTTCGAAAAAGCTTGTGATGGAATAGATAATCATTTCAACAATGACATACTAAATGAAATTGAAAAAGCAAAGAAAGAAGGATATGAGCTTGTACTGGTATCTGGAAGCTTTCAGCCAATGCTAGACGCTGCAATGAAGAACCTGGGCTTTAACAAGATAATAGGGACAAAACTGCCCTTTAAAAATAACAGGATGGATTTCGACAAGGGCTTTCACATTATAAACGGAATTGAAAAGAAAAATGCAGTTTTAAAGGAATATGAAAATGAAGAAGTAGATTACGATAACAGCAAAGCCTTTGCCGATAGCTATTATGATGAATTCATACTTAAGCTTACTGGAAATCCTGTGGCAGTAACCCCTGATCCAGGACTCAGGAAAATAGCTGAAAATGAAGGATGGAAAATCATATAACACAAAAGTTTAAAAATATTTAAACTAAAAAAATATGGATTTCAGCATAGGGAGCTGATATCCATATTTTTTATACTCATGAAAATTAATATTTCTCTATTTTTTCTTATCTTTTTCTTTATCCTTATTCTTTTTCTTGTCTTTATTCTTACTCTTTTTCTTTTTTTTGATTTTTTTGATAGCGTTTTTTTCTCCCTTTTTACACTTGTTGCCCTTAATGGAGATTATTACACCATCCTTTGCTTCGAACTTCACCTTGCATTTGTTTTTACAACCCTTACATGTGAATTCCTTTTTCATTTTACATCATCTTCTTTTTCTTCTTTAACATCCTTTGCTTTGATCTTGGATTTTTTTTGTTTTTTACATCTTCGTGTTCATCATCGTCTTTCTTGTCGAAGTCCAAAGGCTTAAGATACTGCTGAAGCTTCTGATCCACAAGGCAATGGATTGTATTCTCTTCATAACATCCATTTTCATCCAGAGATCCTGCAGGAACTCCAGTGAGTATTTCAATTCCATCGTCAATCAGTTTAACAGGATAGATATGGAATTTTCCATTCTTGACAGCTTCCGTCACCTCGTCGTTAAGCATAAGGTTCTTCACATTCTGGTGAGGTATGATTACACCCTGCTCTCCAGTCAGCCCCTTTATCTTGCAAACCTTGAAGTAACCCTCTATCTTCTGGTTAACTCCTCCTATTGGCTGTATCTGTCCTCTTTGATTTACCGAACCCGTTACGGCTATTCCCTGCTTGATTGGAGCACCGGAAAGACTTGACATTATTGCATATAATTCCGTACTTGAAGCACTGTCTCCGTCAATTCCCGAGTAAAGCTGCTCAAATACTATGCTGGCTGAAAGCGCAAGTGGTCTAGTCTGTGCATACTTGTATCCCATGAATCCGTTTATTATCATTACACCCTTGTCGTGTATCTTTCCGCTTGTCCTTGCTTCCCGTTCAATATTTATAAGACCGGCTTTTCCCCTATAGGTGGATACTGTTATCTTAGAAGGCTTTCCGAAGGAATATTCACCAGCTCCAACTACTGCAAGTCCATTTATTTCTCCAACCTTTTCCCCTTCAACATCAAGTATATAGGTTCCCTCGTCAAATAGCTCTAAAACTTTATCCTCATACATGTTGTTCCTGTTTATCTTCTGCTGTATAGCCTTTTCAACATGCTTTTTATATACAAGATTGCTTTCTTCCAGACAGGCCCATGAATCAGCTTCGTAAATAATTTCAACAACCTTGTTGAATCTTGATGAAAGCTTCTCCTGATTGTCTGCAATCTTTGAACTGTATTCTACAACCTTGCAGACTGCATCCCTTTCAAAGTGCTTAAGATCTTCCTTTTCACAGTGGGAAGCTATGAACTTAGTCATTTTTTCCACATTTGCAGAGGATCTTACCATTTCAACATCAAAATCAGCCCTGATTTTGAAGAGCTTTGAAAACTGCTCGTCATATGAATAAAGCATGCTATAGGACATTGGATCCCCTATCAGTAT
>JAUVAG010000001.1 GCA_030591825.1 Dethiosulfatibacter sp. | reverse complement strand
GTTGATGTCAATGACAGTGTCAGCAGAAACAGATGCTGAACGCTTGGACCGCCTGGAAATAGAGATTAAGGAGCTGAAGAAAAAGCAAACCACGACTGAAAATGTGACGTACCTATTGGAATGTCAGATTGTCCAAAGGACGCATGTCCTGAGAATTATAAATTATATAGGAGTGATTGAAATGATGATAGAAAAAACACTTGATAATCATGGCGTTAAAATAATGCAAGGCAATGTTGCCTGTGCAGAAGGTGCACTGGCTGGAGGATGTACATTTTTTGCTGGTTACCCAATAACACCAGCATCAGAGGTTCCCGAGCACATTTCCCAGAGAATCTTTGAAGTGGGTGGATACTTTACGCAGATGGAAGATGAGCTGGCTTCAGTTTGTGCCATTATGGGTGCAAGATGGGGCGGAAGCAAGTCAATGACTGCAACTTCGGGACCAGGTTTTTCATTGATGATGGAAGGATTGGGATACGGAATAGTAACAGAGACTCCAATGGTAATCCTAAATGTAATGAGGGGTGGACCTTCAACAGGACAGCCTACATCATCTGCCCAGCAGGATATATACCAGGCGAAATACGGATCACACGGAGACTATGAATTAATCGTACTTTGTCCGTCATCTGTACAGGAAACTTTTGACTTTACAGTTAGAGCTTTCAATCTTTCAGAACAATTCAGAGTTCCAGTAATATTATTGACAGATGAAACCATTGGTCATATGAGAGAAAAGATTGTAATACCTGAAAAGGTTGAAATATTTGAAGAAAAATTTGAAGGAATCTGCAAGGAGTACTACAAGCCTGATGAGAAGAAGATTCCACCTAGAATTAGCTTTTTCGAGGGACATAATGTAATAGTAGATGGACAATTACATGATGATAGAGGAATAAGAGCAGGACATATAGCTGAAATCAGTGCAGCAGCAGTTAATAGATACAACGACAAGATACTTGATAATATTGATGAAATAACAGATATAGAAGAATTCATGGTTGAAGATGCTGAATATCTTATAGTTTCATATGGTAGTGTAGCAAGACCTTCTATCAAAGCTATGAAGCTGGCGAGAGAAAAGGGAATAAAAGTAGGTATGCTCAAGGTCAACACTATTTGGCCATTCCCTGAAAAGGAAATCAAAAGTGCATGTGCAAAGGTAAAGAAAGTTATAGTTCCAGAAATGAATGTTGGAAAGTACAACAGAGAAATTGAAAGAGTTACAGAACAGGACAAGGTAGTTGGAATTCCATCTCTTGGAGGAAAGCTTCACAGACCTGAAATGATAGTTGAAAAGATTGAAGAAATAATTGCAAACAATTTGAGTGAGGTGATATAAATGAACAAATTGGCTGAACAGTATATAAGAAAGGAAGCACTGCCTTTGATTTTCTGCCCTGGATGCGGAGACGGAACAGTTTTGAATTCCTTCATTAGAACAATTGACGAGATGGGAATACGTGAAGACCTTGCTTGTGTAAGTGGTATCGGATGTTCATCATGGACTCCTGTATATCTTGATGTAGATGTGCTTCATACCATACATGGAAGGGCCATACCTTTCGCAGAAGGTCTTAAGGTATCAAGACCTGACAAAAAGATAGTTGTATTCACTGGAGACGGAGACGGTACGGGAATAGGTGGAAACCACCTTATACATGCAGCAAGAAGAAACATAGACCTTACTGTAGTTATGCTTACGAACAATATTTATGGAATGACAGGCGGTCAGAAGGCGCCAACAACTCCAATGGGTGCAATAACAAAAACATCACCTCGTGGAAATGATGAAAGACCATTTGATGTATACAACCTGGTTGTAGGAGCCGGAGCTACATTCTTTGCAAGATGGACTGCTGGACATCCGGTTCAATTGGAAAAGGCTTTGAAGGATGCAATAAACCACAAGGGATTTTCATTTGTTGAAGTGTTGTCACAATGTCCTACTCAAGCGGGAAGAAGCATGTTCAACACAAAGGATCCATACAAAATGATCCAGTGGTACAAGGAAAACACCTATATGCATAAGAAGGGTGATGTTGCTAAAATTAAGGACGGTAAAATGCCTTTGGGAACATTATATGTTGAAGATGATGTAGTTGAATATACTGATACTTTACAGAGTATTAAGGAGGAAGCACAATGCAAATAATTATTGATGAAAAATATTGCAAGGGCTGTGAATTGTGCATGAATTACTGTCCTAAAGATGTATTTGAAATGTCGAAAAAAAGAAGTGCCAAAGGTTATCTTATGCCTGAAGCTGTAAATATTGAGAACTGTATAAACTGCAAAATGTGTGAAAAAATATGCCCGGATTTATGCATAGAAATCAACGGATAGGAGGATATTATGAGAACAGATATTAGAATAGCTGGATCAGGTGGACAGGGAGTAATAATGGCATCCGTTGTTTTGGCAAATGACTTTGGATTGTTTGAAAATTACGAAATAGCACAGACACAGAGTTATGGACCAGAAGCAAGAGGTGGAGCCTGCAAGGCAGAGCTTATTGTTTCCGATGAAAAGATTGATTATATGAAGGTTGGAAACACAGATGTATTTATTGCTTTCAATGAGTTGGCTTTCAACACTTACAAAGGTTCACTGGGTGATGATGCAATGTTGTTTGTTGACAGTACATTCATAAAGGATGAGGTCCTTGAAGGATACAAGAATGTATATAAAATACCTGCTACCCAAATAGCAGAAGAAGAACTTAAGCCTTTCAATACAAATATTGTAATGTTGGGATACATGGCTTCAAAGCTTGATTCGCTGAATGTTGAATCAATTAAAAAATCAGTTGAAGTACTAATGCCGTCAAAAACCCACGAATTAAATTTCAAGGCAATAGACATAGGCTACGGAAAAGGAGTTTAATATGGATTTTTATGAATTTGAAGGTAAGAATGTTTTTAGAAAATATAATATAAAAACATCAGAAGAAATGCTCCTTACAAGCCCCTCTGATCTGAAGGAGTTCACTTATCCATGTGTTGTAAAGTCTCAGGTGCTTAGTGGCAAAAGAGGAAAAGCAGGCGGAATAAAGTTTGCCCACAACTATGAAGAAATGGAAGAGGCAGTAAAGGAAATATTCGAAATGGAAGTATATGGTAACAAGGTTGATGCAATACTTGTTGCTGAAATGATTGACATTGCAAAGGAATATTATCTTGGAATCACCATAGATCCAATAAACAAACAGTCACTACTAATGTTTTCTCCCTATGGAGGCATGGAAATTGAAGAGCTTGCTGAGGATGAGCCAGATAAAATTTTCAAGATGAACTTTACGAGTGAAATAGACAAGGATGTACTTCTTGAAGGTATTGGAGAATTCAATCTTGATGAAAATATAGAAAAGCAACTTATAGAAATTATTGAAAATCTTGTAATATTGTTTAACGGAGTAGATGCAACTACTGTAGAAATAAACCCTCTTGCAGTAGATGGAGACAACAATCTTATTGCAATAGATGCAAAGCTTGTTATTGATGATAATGCAATGTTCAGACAAGATAAATATCAGCTTATAGATAGAGAAGAGGACAAGGCAGACGGAGTCAACAAGAAGGCGAAAGATGCAGATCTTATATATGTAGATCTTGATGATGATGGAAATATTGGACTAATAGCTGGCGGAGCCGGAATAGGAATGGCAACAATGGATACAATCAGATATTACGGTGGAAAGCCGGTAAACTTCCTTGATCTTGGAGGTGGAGTAACATCTGAAAAAACCAAGAAGGCAATGGAGCTTCTTCTAACAAATAAGAAGGTTGATGGAATAGTAGTAAATATATTTGGTGGAATCAACAACTGTGAAGTAATGGCAAAGGGAATAAAATCTGCTGTCGAAGAATTTGGTGAAAACCAGACGGTTGTTGTAAAGAGCAGAGGACATTCACAGGAAGAGGGATGGGCAATTTATGAAGAACTTGGAATACACCAGGTTAAGCATGGAACTACAGATGATGCAGTAAATCTGCTTCTGGAAAAAATGGAGGTTAGATAATGGCTATACTTGTTAACAATGAAACTAAAGCCATGATACAGGGAATTACTGGAAAACAGGGAATGTATCATACGAAAAAAATGCTGGAATATGGATCTGATCTTGTTGCAGGTGTTACACCAAATAAGGGTGGACAAAATGTTGAAGGAGTACCTGTTTACAACACTGTGAAGGAAGCTCTTGAAAAACATCCGGAGATAAATGCTTCTCTTATTCTTGTACCTGCAAAGTTTGTAAAGGCATCGGCTACAGAAGCTATTGAAGCTGGAATAAAGCTTGTTGTTCTTATAACTGAATTTGTTCCTGTTCACGATTCAATGGAAATTGTTGAACTTGCTAATGAGAATGGTGTAAAGATTGTTGGACCAAATACCATCGGTGTTATTTCACCGGGAATATCAAAGGTTGGAATAATGCCTGGATACATATACAGCAAGGGAAATGTAGGAATAATATCCAGAAGCGGTACCTTGACTCATGAAATGGGATCAAACCTTACTCACAATGGAATTGGACAATCAACTTGTATTGGAATAGGAGGAGACCCTGTAATAGGAATGACTCACAGGGAAGCTCTTGAACTTTTCAGAGATGATGAAGACACCAAGGCTGTAGTTCTTATAGGTGAAATCGGCGGAGTTGGAGAAGAACTTGCAGCACAGTATATGATAGACAATGGATATACAAAGCCTGTATATGCTTTCATTGCAGGAAGAACAGCACCGGAAGGCAAAAAAATGGGTCATGCCGGAGCAATAGTATCAGGAAACATGGGAACCGCAAAATCAAAGATTACAATGCTCAACAAGGCGGGAGTTCAGGTGGCAGATACACTGGGACAAGTAGTGGATATGCTAAAAGGTGCCTTGGTCAAATAAAGTGATAGTGTGTATGTGCCGTCATGCGACGGCATAGCATATTTGTTAATAATAATAAGGATGTGTATTATGGAACAAATAACTAAACCAAAAGATAAAAAAAATGAACCAATTAAAAAACAAAGTCCGAGTAAAAAATATATTGATTTAGCTATGGGGCCTGTACTTTTTATAATGGTATTGTTTTTATTACCGGATTCTATATTTTCATTTGCGGCAAGAGGATCTCTTGCTACCATGACATGGATGATAGCGTGGTGGATAACAAGACCAATTGCGCTTGGAGTAACTTCGCTATTGCCCATATTAATAAATGCAATTTTTGGATTTATTCCCATGACAAATGTACTAACAAATTATGCAAGTGAAGTGGTCATTTTACTACTGGGGGCAAACATTATAACGGTTTCTTGGAGTGCAAGTGGACTTGACAATAGGATTGCTCTTAGGGCATTATGCATGATTGGTCCGTCAGTAAAACAGCAAATTGTTGTATGGTTCTCTATAGGTGTTGTACTTTCAATATTTTTACCTAATACAATAGTATGTGCGGTTCTTGTACCGGTTGCAATATCCATGCTTAAATTTATTGGTGAAGATGAAGTGTCAAAAAGTGAAGTTGCTACTGTAATCCTACTTGCTATTGCATGGGGAGCTGGACTTGGAGGATTTGGATCTCCTTTAGGTGGATCTATGAATCTGGTGTCAATAAGCTATATAGAAGAAATAACAGGAACGGAATATATGTATCTTGATTGGGTAATCAGGATGATGCCAATGTTAATAATTGTTTCGGCAATAAATATTATATATCTTTTTGGAATGAAGACAGAAGTGAAGCAGCTTAATGGATCTAAAGATTTCTTCTTGAATGAATACAAGAAGATGAGTAATATTACTACGGCCGAGAAATGGGGATTGTGGCTATTTATTTTGGCCACTGTAGCTGCATTTACAAGACCCTTATATTCAGATATTCTACCAGGAATGAAGCCCGCATTTGCCTTTTTACTATTTGGATTTATGGCCTTTGTAGTGCCGGGTAATAATGGGAAGAGACTGCTTACGTGGAATTATACTTCACCAAAATTAATGTGGGGACTATTCTATCTATTTGCAGGAGGTATGGCAGTTGGGAAGATGCTGATAGTATCAGGTGCCGCCGGGTCCATTGCTGATTTGATTACTCAAATGAATCTCGAGGGAGGGTTGCTGATGATATCCATATTTGTCGCTCTCGGAATATTTCTGTGTAATGTATCCAGTGATACGGCGGCCTGTGCTATAGCTATACCTATTGTAATAAAGGTTGCACAAATGCTGGACCTTAATCCAATAGGATTTATATACATAACTTCAGTGGCATGCAACTGCGCTTATATACTTCCTACTTCAGTTAGAGCAATACCGGTAGGATACGGATTGGATCCTCAGATACTTTTAAAAAGAGGAATGATGCTAGTTGTGTTGTCACTAGTGACAGTAACACTTGTGGGGTACTTGTTTCTTAATTACTGGCCGGCATACAGTATAATATAGCAACGTATCTATTTCTAAAAAATGTGACTTGTTTCTTTGACATAATAAATAATTTAAAAAGGGATGATGTTATGAAATACAGCGTTAAAACAGAAGTTTACAAGGAAGGACTGCCTTTTAACAGATGGTTTCTATATGAGTGCAACAGAAAGGAAAAGGTAATGGATATAATTAAAAACCTTGGATTTGAAGAAAAAAGTATTGGAATTGTTATAATAAACAACAAACCCATATCAACCAACAAGATTCTTGAGGATAGGGACACTGTAAGATTTGTTGGCAGAATATATCCTGAATATTTGTAGAAATTAAGCATTAAATAAGTACTTCTCGTATGATATAATGTTTGTAGTATGAATAGTTGTTGGGGGTACTTGAATGCAATATAAAACGGTATACTTTGTTACATATGCTAGACTGCCGGGAGAAATCCCAGCAAGTGATCAATATATTAAACTGGCAATTGGTCTGGAGATTGATATTGTGAAGGGAATTATTCTTAACACTTCAGCTACACTTCCTTCGGAATTGGCAAGAAAAATGGTTGATAGCTATGTAAAGAATAAAAATATTGTAACAGATCTTGATAAGATGGTTGATGAGATTCAGTTCAGACATCAGGGAGAGGTTCAAAAAGCTTTGGTAAAGGCTATAGTAGAAATTAACAAGAAATACCTAAGATTTGTTGAAAAACATAAGATAAAGACTGATTTTTAGTTTGATTAATTTAATAACGTGACTGTATATTGACACCACAACCTTGAAAAGGGGTTGAAAAAGTGTAAATAAAACCAGTTTAAACAGCATACTAAGTATGCTTGTTTAAGTTGGTTTTTTATTTTAAAATTAGGAGGAATTTATGTTTAATAAAAGAGTACTTAATGTAAAACCGTCTGCAACAGCGGAGCTTATTGGAAAAGTTGCTGACTATAAAAGAAGAGGGATTGACGTGATGCAGTTTAATGTTGGGGAACCGGATTTTGATACTCCAGCACATATTTGTGATGAAGCAAGGCTTGCCCTTGATAACGGATTCACAAGATACACAGCTGTTGCGGGAATACATGAACTGAGGGAATCTATAGCAAAAAAACTGAAAAATGAAAACGGGATAGATTGCGCTGCGGAAAATGTAGCTGTAACTGTTGGTGGAAAACAGGCTGTATACAATTCAATTATTGCACTTTGCAACGAAGGCGACGAGGTAATAGTACTGACGCCATGCTGGGTAAGCTATATTGAAATGGTAACACTGGCAGGAGCAATTCCTGTACTTGTTGAAACAAAAGAGGAAGAGGATTTTCTACTTAATATTGACAACCTGAAGAAAGCAGTAACTGATAAAACAAAGGCTATAATAATCAATACGCCAAATAATCCTACTGGTGCAGTATATACAAGAGCATCCCTTGAAGAGCTGGCTGAGCTGGCTGTTGCAAACAATATCTATGTAATATCAGATGAGATATATGAAAAACTTCTTTATGAAAATGGACAGCATCATTCAATAGCTTCCTTTAATGAAGATATAAATAAACTCACACTGACAATAAATGGATTTGCCAAGGCATTTGCAATGACTGGGTGGAGAATAGGATATGTTGCAGGAGACAAGGACCTTATGAAGCAACTTATTAAAATTCAGGGTCATTCCACTTCGGCTACAAATTCAATAGCGCAAAAAGCTGCTGTGGCGGCACTTGAAGGTACTCAAGAACCAGTAGCTCATATGGTGTCAGAGTATGCAAATAGAAGAGAATTTCTTTTTAAAAGATTGAATGAAATGGAAAACATTTCATGTGCAAAGGCTACTGGAGCATTCTACCTTGTTCCCAATATTTCCAAATTCTTTGGAAAGAGTTATAATGAGTATAGTATAAACGATTCATTCGATATGGCGGATTATCTTCTTGATGAAGCTAAGGTTGCAGTTGTTCCTGGAAAAGCCTTTGAAATGCCCAACAATATAAGGATTGCATATTCCAACTCCCTTGATAACATAAAAGAGGGAATGAATAGAATGGAAGAAGCATTTGGTAAATTAAAGTAAGAACGGTTATGGAGGATAAGAGAAATGAATAAAAACGGAGCAATTGGTTTCTTTGACGCAGGCATGGGTGGCGTTAGTGTTATTGTAAGAGCAATGAAAAAAATGCCGGATGAAAAATACATATATCTTGGAGATTCCATAAATCAGCCCTATACAGATCAACCAAAGGACAGACTCATAGAATTATGTGTTGAAAACTGCAGGTTTCTAGTTGAAAAGGGATCAAAGGCAATAGTTGTTGCCTGTAATACTGCGACTATGGTTGCTATAGATGCTATGAGAGAAGCCGTTGATGTACCCATACTGGGTATGTGGCCTGCAATAAGGCCTGCAATTGAAATGGAAGTTGATGGCAAGGTTATTGTAATGGCTACTGAAACAACGTTGGCTAGCAAGACGGTACATGATTTAATAAGTAAACATGGCAGAGGTAAAAGAATCTACAAGCTGGCTTGTCCCGAGATTATTTCACTCGTTGAAAATGGCACTGTTGAAGGCGAAGAAATGGAGACTCTGATAAAAGAATATTTCAAGGGTTTTAAAATGGATGAATCAACTACTGTAGTTCTAGGCTGCACTCACTTTGGATTTTTAGCCGATACTATCAAAAAAGTCCTTGGTGAAAATGTTAAAATTGCAGACGGAGGAATCGGTGTTACAGAAAGTCTGAGTAAAATTCTTACTGAAAAAAGTCTTTTATGTGAAGAATGTAAACCGGCTTATGAGGTTTACAATTCGGGTGGAGAAGAGAAAGTTAGGGTTTCCGAAAAACTATTGAATGATTTTTTGAATGTGCTTGATGAGGCTGTGGAAGTTTAATAGCTGCATAGTTTATATAACTGACAAGCAAAACCGCCTGAAATAGCATCAGGCGGTTTTGTTATAGCTTAAGTTAAAATATGCATAACACCTTAAAGTGTTATGCATATTTTACAAGTATAGAGTTTTAGAATACCTTATACAGCATGAATACAGAGAAGAATACTGAAACGAAAGCTATGAAATTCTTCAACAGCTTTGGGTTTATCTTTTCTGATATTGCAGCACCAAACATTACACCAAGTCCATGAGTTACCATGCAAAGTATGATAAGGGTGGAAATATTAGGCAAGGTAGTATACTGTTGATAACCGATGAATGCTGACAAAGCTATGAATATTGATGTGAACAAGCTGATTCCCACGGACTTTCTTATACTTATTCCCAGATTTGTCAACAAAGGTACCGATAGTATTGGTCCACCTGCTCCTGTAAATGAGCTTATTAGAGCAATGAATAATCCTATTGAGAAAAGGAATAGACTGCTGTCAATTAATGGTGAACGAGTTTGTATGCTGGAATTCTTCTGCTTCCTCAGTATCAATGATGCCCCTGACAGCAATACCATTATGTACAATGCACACTTTGCCAATAGTACAGGCACAAGGCTGTTAAAAAACACACCTAGGAGGGAACCTACCAGACTTCCTGCCCCCATCTTTAACGATATTGGTATATCTATATCACCAGACCTGAAATAGAAATACGCACCGATAATACCGGATACCAGAAATGCGGCAAAGCTCATAGTCATGCTGTCCGCTACCATTAAACCAAAAGCACCTGTATATAGGATCGGTAGCAGAAAGCCTGCAATTCCTGAAATTCCTATGAAAGCACCTACTATTAAGTTTGAAATTGCGATAATTGTAATCATTTTAGATCCTTTAGTTTATTTATAAAGATTTTTTACCATAGCAGGATCGGAAAACAATGCAACAACTCCACCTGTATGAATAAAAACAACTTTACTGTTTTTAGGTACAAGACCTTTTTGAATATAGTCTTTAAGTCCGCTGAATCCTTTTCCGGAATAAGTGTAGTCTACGAATAATCCTTCTTTGCAAGCGAGTTCCCTTATCACATCTTCCGCTGCAGGGTTTGGAATTCCATATCCTGGATGCATATAATTTTCATCTATATTCATTTCAGCGTAAATTTCTTCGTCTGAAGGACAAGGTACAATCAGTCTATCGAAAATATACTTTACTCTCTCCAGGCAGATTTTTTTAGTAATTAAGCTGCCTTCTTTCCATGTTCGTACATTTATTGATCTTAGTTTAATATTTAAACCAGTCATTAATTTTGCAGCTATCATACCGGGGAGGGTTCCACCTGAACCATTTGTGTGGAAAATATAATCCAGTTCTACACCTTCTTTTTCACTTTGTTCCAATAGTTCCTTGAACATTAGCACATCGGAAACAAAGCCATATTCATGAGTTGAACCAACAGGTAAGAATAAAACCTTATAACCTTTGGATTCAAGCTCTTCTTTTTTCTTATGGCATTCATTGATAACCTTATTCCATAATGGATTCAAGTCTAGTGAATCAACAGGTTCAGGCTTGTCTACATTTATTATTTCTGCGTCTAACATTCGGCTAAGAAATAGATTACCCGTAGGTTCTTCAATTATTCTCTGTGCCTTCGTGTCACCTAAAAAAAGTATAGGTTTAATACCACAAATGTTACAGGCAGTTGCTATTTGCATTGCTGAATTCGACTGATATGCCCCATAGGTTATTATATAGTCTGTTTTGTCTTCTATAGCCTGTCCCATTATGAATTCAAGTTTCCGAATTTTATTACCTCCAAAGTTACTAGGTCCGCCTACTTCCTCGCGTTTCATGAAAATATCAACTTCATAGTCTTTAGAAATGTTTTCAAGCTTGTGGAATGGAGTTGGTCCAAAAAGCAGTTTTTTTCTGGGTATATTTATGAATAGTTTTTCGAGTTCATCAAGGGTAAAAGTGTTAACAGTTTTATTTGTCATTGTTATCATCTCCTGAATTAAATTTATTGTTTGCATCTAAGGTTGCATTGCTAATTCAATTATAGCATTACAATTTCTTTACAAAAAGCGGATAAAGCCAACATATAAAAACAGTGATTTAATCACGAATTTTCAATCTTTTGAAAATTGTAAAAACATGGTATAATTAGGTTTTATAAATAAAGCCTTTTCTTCAACAAGGGAGGAACATCTATGGATAAAAAGGATATTGAAATATTTCTTACAATAGTTTCTGAAAAGAGCATTTCAAAGGCATCAGCATTGCTTTATTTTTCACCTTCTACTATAGGGACAAGACTAAGCATGTTGGAAAAGGAACTTGGAGTTGAACTGATAGTTAGAAAAAAAGGCATTAAAGAGATTCAGCTTACAAAAAAGGGAGAAGAATTTATTGGTATAGCAAAAGACTGGATGGTGTTGTGGAATGAGTGCAGCAGACTTAAGAATACAGTGGATAAACCATATCTTTCCATTGCAACTGTTGATAGTGTTCTAGAATTCGGGTTCGTCGATCTGTACCGAAAGCTTGTATATGAAGAGCCCTATTTTAACATTGATATAAAATGTTATCCAGCAGACATGATATATGAATTGGTCAGTAAGAAAATAGTCGATATAGGTTTTGCTCTATATGAAATAAAATATCCCGATGTAATCATTGAAGAGATAATGTCTGATGAAATGGTTGTTATAGTGCCTGAAAACTATGACGGTTCAGGTGGAGTGATACATCCGGAAAATCTTGATTCAAGCAGGGAACTGTACATAGGATCCAAGGACAACTTGAATATTGGCTGGGGTCCTATTTTTAAAATGTGGCACGACAAATGGTTTGATGCATCTGTATGTCCACTGGTGTCAGCTACGAGTATAACGATGCTATCATATTTTCTTACTGGAGAAGACTTTTGGTCAATAGTGCCACTTTCAAATGCAATGGGATTAAAGGAACAGTATGGTATAAAGATTTTACGACTGGATCCACCGCCTCCAGAAAGGAAGGTATACAGATTGACACATTCTACACAGTTACCTGTAATCGAAAAAAACATTGAATTATTCAATAAGCATCTATTTTCATATATAGAAACAATGCTATTTAAATTATAGAGATCTTCCCATTTTTGGCTTTAGTTCCAGCCTTGAATATATTCACGATATAGAAAGCTCCTTGGTGATTACTGAGGATTGCAAGAACTGCAAGTGTCTGAATATATGCAGAGGTGGATGCAGGAGGCACAAGACTGACTTTGGAGCTGACGACGTCATGAAAAATTATTTCTGCAAGGCTTTTTACAATTTTCACGAATATTCATATGACAAGTTTAGAGAACTTGCACAGCCAGTATCAAGGGGTAGATGATGTAATATAAAAAAGAGCTAGGTTTAAACACCCAACTCTACCATTACGCATGAAAATATTACATTTATGTCATTGTCTGTTGCAATCTTCACTATTTTTGGATCCCTAGTTCCAGGCTGCATCCAAATATTTTTGATACCAAGGTCTATAACATCCTGTATAAGCTCCAAACCAACTGTTGGATTTACTATGAATCCTACAACATCGATGTCACTTGGGATATCCTTTATAGACTTGTATGTCTTTACTCCGTCAATCTCAGCATATTTTAGAGAGACAGGATATACAATGTTTCCATTGTCTAGAAGTGACCTGAACATCTTGTATCCGAACTTGTCCTTTTTTTTTGTTGCTCCAACCACAGCCCATTTTTGAAGATCAAGCATTTTTTTAGATTTCATAGTTTACCTCCGATGTATCAAGCTTGTTGCTTGATATTCTTGTTTTTATATTTTATCATATGACAATTATTTTATCAACCAGAAATACCCTGTGAGGGTATCGAATCTCTGTGATATTAACTTAGTAAATATATATATAAAAGACTCCCCGAAATTCAGGAAGCCTTGAGTTTATTAAGTATTTGTTATATTGACTAAAACATCTTTTTCTTTGTTAGTAAGATTCCTGCAATGAGGGACAATATTCCAGATATTACCATTATCATCCAGAATGCATTTGGATTGTTTGACATGGGTAGCCATCTCACGTTCATTCCATAGAAGCTTGCTATCATTGTTGGTATGGCCATGATTATTGTAATTGATGTCAGCATTTTCATGACTATGTTGAGATTGTTGGATATGACAGAGGCGAAGGCGTCCATCATTCCACTTAGAATTCCACTGTATATACTTGCCATCTCAATGGCCTGCTTGTTTTCTATTATTACATCCTCGAGAAGGTCTTCGTCCTCTGGATAGCGCTTTATTGCATCCAGCTTCATCATTTTATTTAGTACAACTTCGTTAGTTTTTAAAGATGTACTAAAGTAAACAAGAGACTTCTCCAGGTCCAGAAGCTGTATGAGTTCTCTGTTTTTCATAGATTTGTGAAGTTGCCTTTCTATGCTTGTACTCGTCCTGTCTATTTGTTTAAGATATAGAAGGTACCTTTTTGATATCTTGAACAGCAGCTGAAGTAGAAACCTGTATCTTTTGAATGTATAGAATGACCTTACGCTGTTCTTTTCAAACTGGTCGATTACTATGGTATCTTCCAAACATACGGTAATGATATTCTTTCCAGCTATTATGATGCCAAAAGGCAGGGTGGAATAGAATGGGTGTTCTTCATCTTCGTCGTCTAGAAAGGGAATGTCTACCAGTATAAGAGTTTGGTCATCTTCTATCTCTATACGTGAGTATTCCTCTTCGTCTAGGGCAGCTCTCAGGAAGTCTATGTCCACATTAAGCTCATCTTCTATGAACTCAAGCTCTTCTGGTGTAGGACTTATAAGACTTATCCAAGCTCCGTCCTCGATTTCCTTCAAAGTAAACAGATTGTCGTCAACAGTTTTATAGATATTGATCATATTTATTCACCTCGCTTATTTAATTGGTAAGTCCCTAATTCAACAAGTTCAGTTTTTATTTGAGAAACGTTGAAAGCAAGGAACTATTCGGTTTTTTATTGTTAGATAAAACTTTCTGACCATAGGCCCGTCGTCCACGTTTCTTCACTTCCTCTCATAAATAAAATAAACCCTATGTCCGCAAACAGACATAGGGAATTAGCCCTTTCCTGTTGGGTTTTAGCACTATACAGCATAGGCGTAACGCCGGCCACATTAGATATAACCTTGTCGATAATATCTGCTGACCCGTTGGCATCTCTGGATGTTTCTGGGCAGTGGCATGTATCTGTATAGGAACCTCTCCTAACCAGGTCCATAAAAGTAATATGTACACTCTTATTATATAACTTTTCTTGTAATATTCAAGTTAAATTTATTATAGTTGCAATTAAATACAATGATGCTAATATATTAGTTATTATAGCAATAGAGAAAATAAAGAAGACCTGTATTAATTCTTTATATTTTCAAGTCTTTCCTTTAAATCTTTAAAGCTTTTCATCCTTCCCTTGGTTACATCCTTGTCGAATTTCCTTTCCTTGAAGGAATAGAAGAGTTGGTCCATATCGTAGTCCGGGGGATAGAGTTCCGATGCCTTTCCAAGAAGCTTTACTCTTTTGACAGGCAGCTTGAAGAAGCTGTAGTCCCTTGAAAGGGTAATCATTCCTTTTTCGTCGGTACCTTCGAATACTATTGCCTTTTCATTGTCTTCAAGGCTTAAAACAAGGTCTCCCTTGAAGAGTGTCTTCTCCTTTTTTACCCTTTCCTTATCTGGCTTTCTGATTTTTGGACTTATTATTTTTGCTCTTATGACTGCTGAAATTTCCTTCTCACCAGTAAGTTCCAAGGACCTTTTCAGTATTGACTTTTTAAGGCCAAGGCGTTCAGATATCCAAAGTGCATTACTTTCTCCCGCATCACCTATGACAAGCTCGTAGTAAGGCTCCAGCGTTTCAGCGTTAAAGAGCATCTTGGCATTTTGAAATCCTGTCATTTCTTCGGCAAAATCCTTGATTTTGCTGTAGTGGGTGGTGACAACAGTAAGGGCACCGTTCTTATAAAGGTCCTCAAGAACTGCAGAACCTATTGCTGCTCCTTCCCGGGGATCTGTTCCAGTACCTATTTCGTCAAGAAGTACAAGGGATTTTGAATCTGCCTTGTTAGTTATGTCCACCAGGTTTTTCATATGCCCTGAAAATGTACTCAGTGAATTTTTTATATCCTGTGCATCTCCAACATCAACAAATACATTGTCGAAGACGGGGAATGTGCTTCCTTCTCCAACAGGTACATGAAGTCCGGACTGAAGCATAAGAGTCATTAGACCTACAGTCTTTAGTACTATTGTCTTTCCACCAGTGTTTGGACCTGTTATCACCAGTGTCCGAAAATCTTTTCCTACTTGAAAATTTAGGGGTACGGGATCTTCAATCAGGGGATGCTTTCCTCTTCTTATCCTGAATTCATCTCCATGAGATATTTCAGGCTGGGTTCCATTTATTGACAGACTGTATTTTCCCTTGGCAAAGGCAAAATCATACTCGCTCATTATGTCTGCATTCATTACAAGCTCTCTTTTATACATTGAAACAAAGCCTGTCAGTGATGAAAGGATTTGATATTCCTCTTCCTGGATTTCAGCATTTATATGTTCCATTTCCACAGTCATCTTCTTAACTGAATCGGGCTCTATGAAAACAGTGGATCCCGTTGAACTTTCATCGATTACGGATCCTTTCACCATGCTTTTGTATGCCCTTTTTACAGGGAGAGTGTATTTCCCCATCCTTTCTGCCACAAAGGAATCCTGTAGATATTTTGAATAACTTGAGTTGGATATCAATGATTCAAGTTTTGTCCTTATCCTGTCTTCTGCTGATTTCTTCTTCTTGTTCAGTTTCCCAAGTTTCGGAGAAGCATCCTGTCTCAGTTCTGAACCACCTATGCAAGCGAGTATTTCATCCTCCAGACTGCCACATTCGTTGAGGTTTACAGAAAATGATGACAGGACCGGAGCCATGTACTTGAAGTCCTGGATGAATTTTTTCATTGAAAGGCAGCCCCGCTGAAAGTCTGCAATCTTCACAAGCTCCGATGGTTTAAGGATTACCCCCTTATCAGCTTTGTCAATATAAGCATTCACTGCTGAAAGTCCGTACATTGGAACTCCTCGACCCTGACTCAGTATTTCAACTGCCTCAGTTGTCTTTTCAAGACTATTTTCTATACCTTTTCTTGAGGTTAAAGGTTCGAGTTTTTCTATCTTATCCTTACCTAGTTCGCTCAAAGCATGGTTTTTAAGTTCTTCTTTAATATCATAGTAATTTAGTTTTTCAAAAATTTTATTGTTCATTATGGTCTCCTAAGTTTTAATGTCACACTGTAGTTGAGTTTATTTATACAATAAAAGTATCTGGATGCTTCAACTGGATACTGATTATTGGATAAATAAGTACGAAACTTAGAGTGGCATTAAACTACCTAAGTTTCAATGTCACACTGTAGTTGAATCAATTCGTGTATGAATATTATCTCGATGCTTCAACGGGATAATGTGAATGCATGAATTGGGATGAAACTTAGAGTGGCATTAAACTACCTTGTATAAGAAGTCTCAAAAAAACAAAAAACTGTAGAAGTCTACAGTTTATATTCCGTATAAATGGTAAATTGTTTATTAAGACTTCTTCTTGCAGCTTAGGAAAGTTAAAATATGCATAAACCTGTGAATCGTTGGTTTTATGCGTTTAAGGAAAACTTTCCACGCGTTTGAACAACGGCTTGTACCGTTGATGCAGCGTAGCTGCTTTCTTGTAGTCTAAGAAAGTTAAAAATGCGTAATCCCTTGAAGCGTTGGTATTACGCCGTTAAGGAAACTTTCTGCGACCTCTTAATATCCGTTATGGTCACATGAATCGTGACCCGGATAACGCAGCGTAGCTGCTTTCTTATTCAACGGAATTTGGGTATAACAAAAATACACCTATCCGTTGGAAAATTTAAATTTTCTTTATTGAAGAAATCCTACACTCACAAAATACCT
>JAUVAG010000068.1 GCA_030591825.1 Dethiosulfatibacter sp. | reverse complement strand
TTTATAGCTCGCTATTCCAGGAAGTATGGATTTTCTGCCTCCAGAAAAACCTGCAAAAAAGTGGGGTTCGATGAAACCTTCAGCTATGAGCAGGTCTGCTTCAACAGCAACCCTGTTCAGCATAAGTGAACCTCCTGAAGGAAGGGTTCCCAGATCTGTCATTTCGCTTTCATTCTTACTGTCATGTATGACAATGTTTACGTTGTCCACAATATCATTTCCATACTTGTCCCTAAGCTCTTTATCGGTTGAAGCTCTATGGGCTCCCGTAGCTACGAGTATTGTGGCTTTCGAATCACTGTTCACTTTTCTTATGACATCAAGTATCTCAGGCATTATTACATGGGAAGGAACAGGTCTTGTATGGTCGCTTGATATAATGACTATGTTTTTCTTCCCTTTAGCTAACATTTCCAACGGAGCCGAGCCTACGGGATTGTTGAGCGCATCCCGTACTAGCTCCGACTCGGTCCTGGAAGGTTTATATTCGTGAGTTCTCGACAAAAGGATCCCTTCAAGCTTGTCTTCTGATATTTCAAGTTCCTTTGTGCCTTTTCCGTAAGGCAAGTTTATTTTCGTAACAATCATCTCCTGTCTAATCAATTATTTTTCCCGGATTCATAATGTTGTTTGGGTCGAAAGCTTTTTTGATTTTTTTCATCAACATAATCTCTGCTTCACTTACATAATCCTTCATATATTTCTTTCGCTTAAGTCCTATCCCATGCTCACCACTGAGCTTTCCTCCCAATTCATAAACTATATTGTAAAGCTCCTGCAATGCCTTCTCTTCAATCTCATGCCATTCCTCTATTGTTGTGTTGGGATTCTTGACCAGTGTAGTGTGAAGATTTCCGTCTCCGGCATGACCATAGGAAGGCATCTTGATATCGTATTTTTTTGATATCTTTTCAATCTCAGGCATAAGCTTTGCTATGTTTGCTATAGGCACAACAATATCTTCCAAACTCTGCTCTGGACTGTAAACCATGAAAGCCTCCGCTATATTTCGTCTTACGCTCCAAACCCTTTCCTGGGTCGTATAGTTGTCAGCAACATATACTTCTATTGCGTTGTTTTCAAGACAGAGCTCTCCTATGGTTTCAGCATCAAGATTTACATTTTCTTCTACCGTACCATCCACTTCTATAAGAAGCATTGATCCAGCCTTCTGATAAGGCAGATGCTCGTTCAGATAATCACATGTCGTGTGAACGGAAAGCTTGTCCATAAATTCGATGGATGTCGGAACAATTCGTCCTTCTGAAATGATCTTGGGAACCATTCTTATTGCTGATTCCGCATCATTAAAAAGCACCAGGAGATCGGTAGCAAATTTGGGCTTGGGAGAAAGTTTTATTATGGCTTTCGTAATTACTCCCAAAGTACCTTCGGAACCTATCATAAGCCTCTTAAGATCGTAACCGGTAACGTCCTTTATATTTTTTCCACCCATTTCCACAATTTCACCTGTAGGAGTGACTACTTCAAGTCCCATTACATATCGACCTGTTACTCCGTATTTAATCGCTTTTCCGCCACCTGCGTTTTCAGCTATATTTCCTCCAATATAGCAGGTAAGGAGACTCATCGGATAACCTGCGTAGAAAAGACCTTTTTCATCAACAATGCCGTTTATTTCATTTGTTACCAGACCCGGTTCCACTACTATCATCATATTGTCATAGTCAACTTCAAGGACCCTATTCATTTTTTCAATTGAAAGCAAGATACCTCCGAATACAGGTATGGCGCCTCCAGAAAGTCCGCTTCCTGCACCCCTAGGTGTTACAGGAACAAGATGCTTGTTTGCAAGCTTCATTACTTTGGATATTTGATCAGCACTTTTGGGAGTTATTACTACTTCAGGCATGTGTGCATATTCTTCAGAAGTTTCATCATGGGAGTAGTTCTCCATTTTTTCTTCATCCACTATTACGTTTTTTGCTCCAAGTATTTCAACAAGCTCTTCCAGTATATCTTTAGTAATTGGATTGTATTTCATCTACTTTACCTCCTCTTGCAGCTTTTTATTGAGCAAAGGAACAACTTCAAATAAATCTCCTACAATTCCGAAATCCGAGACTTTGAATATTTCAGCTTCAGGATCTATATTTATGGAAATAATAATTTCAGATGTCTTCATTCCGGCCAGATGCTGGATAGCTCCTGATATTCCGACTGCTATATACAGTTTTGGAGTAACAGTTTTACCACTTAACCCTACCTGTTGTGGATATACGGCCCAGCCTCTATCCACAGCATCCCTTGAAGCACCTATAACACCGCCGAGCTTATCCGCAAGCTCCTTGAGTATTGCAAAGTTTTCACCTTTTTTCATTCCCTTGCCACCGGCTACCACTATGTCGGCACCATGTATATTCAATCCGCTGTCCTTGCTGTATTCGGACGCTAGTTTTTTAACTCTGCCGTCTACTAATGATTCATCGAATTCAATAATTTCAACTTCTCCGGTTCTGCTTTCGTCTGTTTCGAGAGGTTTTGAAGACTTAGGTCTTACTGTGGCCATCTGTGGTCTGTGGTTGGGAGTTTTTATGGTTGCAAGTATGTTTCCTCCTATTGCAGGTCTGGTTTGAAGCAAATTTTTTGTTTCCTTTTCTATATCCAGCTCTGTACAGTCTGCTGTAAGTCCTGTATGCAGTCTCATTGCCACATGGGGCATGAAAGTTCTGCCATTCGCCGTCGCAGCGGCAAGGATTATGTTAGGCTTTCTTTTTTGAATCAAATCCACAACAAGGTTGCTGTAGTTTTCAACAATGAAGTCATTCAAATTTTCACTTTCAACAACCAAAACCTTGTCCGCACCTCTTAGAATAAGTTCGTTTATTTGTTCTTTATCTACATCATTGCCTATAACAACTGAAACAAGATGTTCTTCAAGCTTGTCCGCCAAGGCTCTACCCCTGGATAAAAGTTCATAGGATACATCCTTGAGTCTTCCCTCGTGCGTTTCAGCCATCGTCCAAATATTCCTATATTCCATAACTGCCTCCTATATTATTTCCTTGGATTTCAAGAATTCTATAAGCTTATCTACGGATTCTTCAAGCATGTCCTCATCTTTTGCAGTGATTATGGTACCACCTCTTGTAACTTTAGGAGATTCAATCTTCACAACCCTCGTAGGCGATCCATTAAGTCCCAACAGCTCTTCTTCCAGCTCCATATCTGATGCAGTCAACAAAGGAAGATCAGTCATTCTCGCCTTCTGCTTTCCTCTTAATGTAGGCAACCTTGGATAACTTATCTCCTTGACTACTGTAATCAGTGAAGGTAAAGGCATCTGCAACTTCTCATATCCTTCTTCCAAAAGCCTTTCAACAACTATGCTGTCTGAGGTCACTTCATCTATCCTGCTGATGTATGTTCCCAATGTCAAATTCAAGTAAGCGGCTATATTCGGACCAACCTGGCCTGTATCGCCATCGGTAGCTCTTTCACCTGCAAGAATAAGGTCGTAATTTCCTATTTTTTTAATAGCTTCACCCAGAACATAGGCGGTGGACCATGTATCCGAACCTGCAAACTTCCTATCGGATATCAGAATACCATCGTCGCAACCCATGGCTATTGCTTCCTTAAGAGCTTTTTCCGCTTTGGGAGGTCCCATGGTAATAACCGTTACCTTTCCTCCATGTTCTTCCTTCAGTTGTATTCCTATCTCTATTGCGTATAGGTCCAGTGGATTAATTATGCTTTCTACTCCTTCACGAATCATTGTTCCTGTTTCAGGATCCATCTTTACATTACTCGTTTCAGGAACCTGCTTAATGGGGATAATAATATTCATTTACTTCCTCCTTTAGTAGTATGGTGCGACCTATATTGTGGTGTAACCAAATTGTTATTGTACACCAATCTATATATATATTATATGATAACCTTTTCCTGTCAACAATGTATGATATTTAATTAACAAAAAATCGTTTTGTAAATTTGGAATCCTTATTAAGCAGATGAATTCGTCGCTATATTTAATATCAAAATATTAAGTTTTCATCACCTAGTCGACTTAACCTGCCTAGAGATTCATCTTTCAAATTTAAACATTTTCTTTACAGAAGTACAACTAATATTTTGAAGAGGCTCAAATATTACCGACCCTCTTCAAATGTTACAAAAACTTAATATCAAGACATTGTGCGTTGTTAATCTTTTGTCAATTACGAAAATTTCATAATAATACGGATTGAAAAGCCTCGTTGTGATTTTCTGTAATAAAAAACTGCCCTTTAAAAAGAACAGTTTTTCAATATAGATATTTACATTATCTCAATAAAAAGCATTTTGCTAAACACATGAATACTTGGTATCGGATAATAAATTTTAATATTTAAAGGAACGGATAATTTTTTGTTGTTTGTATAGTTGATATTGTATATATGGAGTTGTTAAACTACCGTTCCTAGAAATCAATTTTCAAAAAACAAAGAGGAACTAGCCTGCCATGAATTCAGCCTTCACAAGAGCTGCTACTGCATCCTTGACCTTGGCATCACTTACTCTAACTATTGGACCTGTGCATCCCATGCCGCTTTCGGCATAGATGTCTTCCTTCCATAAGGCTTCCACTGCATCCTCAAGATCCATTATGTCTATTCCTGAAATCTGTCCCGTTACAATTTCCTTTTCAGGCATCTTCACTTCTTCTGTTTCTGTTTTCTTTGTTTCCTTAAGTGATTCAAGTATTTCATTTAGTCCTGATTTCTTTGCATTGACAAATTCATTTGAACATTTCTCTGCAAGTCTTCCCTTTGCAAGATCCTTTGCATAGGATAGTGCATTTGCTACTACGGGAATGCCTGAAGCCCTTGAAAGGATAAGTATTGTCCTGTCGTAGTTTTCACCTATTCCAGGTCCGTATCCGAATCCCGATGCTTCGTAGCTTCCTCCCGTTGTGAAGGATGAGAACACCTTCATCATTATGTTTCCTGTAAGGGTATCTGTTACCATTATATCTGCTGTTCCTATTAGGAGGTCATTTCCTCTCATTACAGCTCCGCCGTCTGAACGCATTGATTCTGCGAAGTTTATCTTATATCCCTTTGAATCTAAATCCTTAAGGGCTCTTTCAACCTGTCTTGCTCCGTCTAGGTTTAGTATCCCTACTGTAGGCTTTTCTATTCCCATTGCTTTTGCCGTTATTATTCCGTGAAGGGCGTTTTTTACCATTGCTTCGCTTCTGTGTAGCGATGATGTGCCCGTTGTTGTTGCTAGATACATCTCCTTTCCCATTCCTGGAGTGAATACTTTTCCTACTGTTGATACTCCTATTGGGAAGTTGTAGTGCATGGTTACACATGAATCTATGTATTTTGTATCGAGAAGTTCTTCCATCTTATTGTGCATGTCTGATTCACAGTCTATTTCTACGGTCTCAAGTTGTGAATCATTCTTTGGTCCTATTAGGATTACTTCCATGTCTGGGTTGTTTCTTGCGGCTAGTTCTGCTCCCTTTATTAGGTTTTCGCTTCCGTGCTCGCTTCCAAGTATTGTTATTCCTACCTTTGTTTTTTCTCCGAATGATCCTGTTTCTATTGCTTCTGCTATATCTAGCATTGTTTTTCCAATGAGTTGTTTTATCTTTTTCTCTTCCATATGATTACTCCTGTCCGTCGAGCATTTGTGTTGCAAATCCTCTCATTGCTTCAGCTATCATATTTTTTACAACTTCTTGCGATACTGTGCTTTCTGGTGCCTCATCCGATGCACCGGGGTTTCTTTCGAGTATTACTGATACTCCGTCAAATAGGTTGGTCATACGACCTAGGAATAGACTTCCTTTTCCTACTATCATTGCCTTGTTTAAATCTCCTGTTGTAAGGTCTTCCATTGCAAATCCAAGATATGGCACTCCTGATGGTATATGTCCCTGGGTTGGTGCCCATCCGTTCATTCCATGATCTTTAACGAATCCCAGGAGTTCTTTTCTTTCTATGTCTTTTCTCTTTACTCCAAGGGCTCCTATCATCTTGTAGTTTGATTCTGGAACGTTTCCTGCTCCTGCTGGTTTTGTTATGTCTGGATTTTGCATTTCTACTGAATATTTGTCTATATCTGTTATTTTAAGTCCTGCCTTATCAAGAGGGTCTGTAATAAGTGCTGTTATTACTGCCTGGGGAGAGGATCCTGTTCCTACTGTATGTCTTCCTACAAGGTCTGTTCTTATTTGTGGGTTTATGCCGTCATTTTCGCTTATTAGTATTGCAAATGCTCCTAGTACGTCTTCAAGTACTGGCATGTCCTTTTTGACATGGTCTTTTCCATTCATTCCAAGCTTTGCAGTTGCTCCACCTGCAGCTATTACTACGTTTTTATATACTCCAGCTTTTACTAGGGCTGATGCCTGGATTAGTGCATGTACAGGTGCTGCACAGAATCCTCTTGTGTCTGATCCTGTTGCATTTATTGCATTACATTTTTCTGCTATTGCTTTGGCGAAGTTTCCTCCACCTCTTTGATTCATGTCTCCACATGCTTCTTCGGAGCATTCTATTACATAGTCTATGGATGCTGCATCTATGTTGTTCTTTTCAAGTAGGTTGTT
>JAUVAG010000288.1 GCA_030591825.1 Dethiosulfatibacter sp. | reverse complement strand
TCTGCCTATCTGTGTCATCATTGACTTTGCAGTCTTCTCTGAATGGCTCCTATACTTTGGGGAGACATGTTTCCATACTCAGTCCTCAGTTCCTTTGAATTATCTCCAATGAATCTAAGCACTGCTTTCAAGTCCTTAAGGTCAAGGATCAGCATTCCCATGTCATCGGCAATCTTGAAGGTGATATTAAGAATACTTGACTGAGTTTCATTTAGCTCCATAAGTCTGGATAATAGAAGTGGTCCCATGTCGCTAAAGGATTCCGCCAGAACTTTCAAAGAAACAGTTTTTCCCGTACCTGTTGCTCCTGCTATAAGACCATGTCTGTTTGCCATTTCAGGCAAGAGACAAACCAGATTTTCTCCTTTTCCAAATATGATTTTATCATCCATAATATGCCTCCAGAAATATTATTTTCAATGCAATGTATTTTAATTAAGTATAAATTCAGCATCCTTTTTCAACCTTGTAAAATCTATGAACCTTGCCTGTCTCGAAAACTCCCTTCCATTCTTAAGAAGTACAACAAGAGGTGCTGAAAAAGCAAGGAATCTTCCCTGAATCTGTGGGATGTCTTCAATCTTGACAAGTACGGCTTCAAGGCCTTCCATGTCCATTTCTCTATCTATTCTGTCAACTACAGAATCGCAGACGCTTCAGTTCCCCGCAGATATTACAAGAAGTACAGATTTGTTTATCTCCAAAAACCTGTTAAATTCATCCATATCAATAATTTTTTTCATATTACTCCCATATTCTTATATCCGATGCAATGTTCCTGAATCTTTCAGCAATGAATTCAGCCGTCTTCTCCATAGGATTGAATCCAAGAAATTCCACAGGCACCATTATTCCCGCTTGTAATATTATATCACAATGGCATAACCAAATTCACCATATCTCTTTGAATAAAACATATATTCTGGACTTCCAACTTTTTTTATTTATACAATATCATGTAAATATATATAATTAATGAATATTTTACCGTATTTTTGGTATAAGTAATATGACTTCATATTTAAGTAGGGGTGATAGCGTGGACTCTTTAAACTCAATGAATATCAATTTAAAATTTGATAGCATTCTGGAAAAAGAATACTGTGATTTTAAATACAATGAAAATCTAAGACAGATAAGAATAGTACTTGGTCTCCTAATAATAGTGTTTGGAATTTTTTCATTTTATGATGCAAAGCTTTTCAATGACCCTAACGGTTTGATTATTAGAGTCAAACTGTTTATGGTGCTGCCTGTATTCTTTGTAGCCTTTGTTTTGTCATTTTCTAGATGGTTCAAGGATTATAATCATATTATCCTGACCGTTGCACTGATAATTGCGGGAAGTGGATTTTCAATAATGCTTCTTCAGTCAAGAGGAAACCTTGGTTATTACGGAGCAATCTTTCTCATAACATATTCTGCTTACTTTGTTCTGAATCTCAAGTACAAGTATTCAACAGCAATAGGTTGGGCAATACTATTCTTTTACCTCTTCGTATCGGTATCACAAGGATCAAACATAGATCTGGAAACCTTTATAGTATTCATCTTCATAATGGGTTCAAACATAATCGGCATGATGGGTGGATATTTTCTTGAATACTATTCAAGAAAAAACTATCTTCAAAGTATAAAAATCGAAAGCGACAACCACAATCTTGAAGAAAGGGTTGCATTGCAGGTAAAGGAAATAACAGACCAGCAATCGGCAACAATATATGCTCTGGCAAAGCTTGCTGAATCTAGAGACAGGGATACGGGAGTACATATAGAAAGAGTTGGAAAATATTGCAGGCTAATCGCCGAAAAAATAGACTGGACAGTATATTCAAAGATGGACATACAAAAAAATAAGTTTGTGGACACTATTGAAATGGCAAGCGCCCTTCACGATATAGGAAAGGTTGGTATAGAAGACAGAATACTCTTAAAGCCAGGACCGCTAACAAAGGATGAATTTGCCAGAATCAAGATGCATACAATAATCGGCAGCGATACACTGATTACTTTGAAAAAGAAATATCCCAATAATATTTTCGTAAACATGGGACTTGAAATAACGAGATACCACCATGAAAAATTTGACGGTTCGGGTTATCCTGATGGCCTGTCAGGCCATGATATTCCTCTGACGGCAAGGATTCTTGCCATAGCAGATGTCTACGATGCCCTTACAACAAAGCGTCCCTACAAGGAAATATTCAGCCATACAGAAGCAATGGAGATAATGATAAAAGATACGGGCTCACATTTCGATCCTGACCTTATGAAAATATTCAAGGAAGTTGAATATGCCTTCAACATTATTTCAAAATCACACAATATCATAGAAAGAAGAAACTCGACAAAGGAAAGAAAACTTCCACGAATGATGAACTAACAATAAACCAACACGGAAAAATATTAACTTTATTAGCAACAAGAAAGCAGCTTTGCTGCGTTAACCAGGTCACAGCGACATCGTCGGGCTAGATGTGAAACAGATAGTGACCAGAGCGGTTATTAAGATGCGAAAGAAAGTTCCCTTAACCGCATAACACCAACGCTTTAAGGTGTTATGCATATTTTAACTTTCTTAAGCTATAAAATAAACGAGTGCCCCGAGGCACTCGTTTTGGTTTATAATTTCAAGCTTTTCCCGATTATCTAAACCAGTGGAAATATAACTTTTGTATGCAATTTTCCTTCAGCTATTTCCAATGAATCATCAACATAAAACTCGTATGATACTCCCTTAGGCTTATAGTTGTTCTCTTCCATCCATCTTTTTATAGTATCGTGGTCAGGCTTCATTTCTCCATATGCTCCAATATGTACACAGGATACCTTCTTTCCACCTGGAATTTCTCTGGCAACAATATCATTCTTACCTTTTATTCCTTTTCTTACTGTCAATCCAATTTCGATTTCCAGACTATCAACGTCATCATTATGAAAAGCAACAAATGGTGCTCCAGCAGGAATTTCACCTATTCCATTTAAGTATCCATTAATTCTACTGTAGCATTCACTTAATACTTTTGGCATATTTTCTACTGTTGTATTCCTTTTGATTGTTAAAACATTGTGTCCTACTTTTTCATCAATTATTTTACATTGATAATTCATGGTA
>JAUVAG010000258.1 GCA_030591825.1 Dethiosulfatibacter sp. | reverse complement strand
TGCAATGGCTAAAATATCTCCAGTTTCAGGATCCATAATCAGCATAGTGGCACTTTTGGCTCTGTTGTAGTAATATGCCTTTTCAACTGCATTTTCAGCATAATGCTGTATTATTTCATCTATTGTAAGAACTACATTAAGTCCGTCTACAGGCTCGAAATACTCTTCAAAGCCATCATAGGGAAGCTCTATTCCGTTACTGTCCGTGTTGACTATCCTTCTTCCAGGCTCACCCATAAGGTATTCATTGTATGTCTTTTCTATACCATAGAGACCTATCTGGTCAATATTTGTGAATCCTAAAATATAAGAAGCAAAATTTCCATAGGGATAAACCCGCTTGGTATCTTCAATGATTTTTATTCCCGTTGTATTCAACTCTTCAAGCTTGTCCGCCTGTTCTATTGTAATCCATCTTTTTATGGTTACATATTCAGCATCCTTTGTTATAAGTCCATATACCTTGTCCTTTTCCATTTCAAGAATATCCGACAACTGTAGAGCTATTGCTTCGTATTCCTTTTCTATTTCAGCCTGAGCCGATTCTACATCAGCAATGGAATCGTTCACAGTTTCTTCTTCTATCTTAAAAATATTCAGAATTTTGTACATTACATTCTTTTCTTCTATTATCTCAGTCGTCTCTTCCTGACTGTTCTTGTTAATAGACTTTGTAATATCTCTGGGAAAACAAACTACCGTATCCGACTTTACACTTACAGCCAGTCTCTTTCCTTTCTTATCGTAAATAATCCCTCTACCGGCGTTTATTGAAATATCTCTTGACCATTGTTCAAAAGCTTCCTTCTTGTAAATATCTCCATCAATCAGTTGGAATTGGCCCAATCTCACAATCAAAGCCACCATAAATGCAAAAAAAAGAAACATCAGAAAAATGATTCTTTTTTTTATATGTAAATTAGGTTTTGACATTTAAATACCCTCATCAGCAAACAACAAAAAAGTTTTTTCAATAATTCTATCAAGAGAAGCGCTATCGTTATAGAAACTGTCGTAGGCAAACTCACCATCCAGCGCATCGCTGTATTTTACGGCGATAAAACTGTTCTGATTGCTGTTTGCATAATCCATCCCTAGATAATTCATTGCATTTTTTTCGATTATGTTTGAATTTTTTATGCTTTCCAATGATATTAGTATATCTTCTTTTTGCTTGACAAGCAATTCAATTTCATTGTTTAAATTGTTAATTTCCATTTTGCTTTGTGTGATAGCTGCATAATTAAATATGATTCCAAGTGATAATACGAATAAAACTGCTGCAAACATAAAATATTTAAACTGAATAATGTTGTTGCTGTTTCTTTTATGTTTCTTTTTCTTAGATTTTATCAGTGCATCTTCTTTTATTCTATAATACCTTTCCACGTCCTGATAATCTATTTTGTTTTTCCCAGTTATAGCAGCCATACTGTCACCTCATATTTTTTCCGCTATTCTAAGCTTTGCACTTCTGGATCTCGGATTATGTTCCAACTCCTCTTCCGTAGGTACTATCGGTTTACGTGTTATTATTTTTATTTCCTTTTTTTTATCACATGTGCATATTGGATGACTATCTGGACAAATACAATCCTTTTCAAGATATTTGAACTTGTTTTTTATAATTCGATCTTCAAGAGAATGGAAAGTGATTACACACAATCTTCCTTTCTTTCCAAGATTATCAACCAGTGATGTTATTGTTTCTTCAATAATTTCAAGTTCCCTGTTTACTTCAATTCTTATAGCCTGAAATGTTCTCTTTGCAGGATGTGGTCCATCCCTTCTTGCTCCCTTGGGAACAGCCTTCTTTATTATGGTTACAAGCTGTCCAGTTGTTTCGACAAACGATTCTTTTCTTTCTTCAACTATGAATTTTGCTATCCTGGCAGCCCATTTTTCTTCTCCATATTCCGTAATTATTCTTCTAAGTTCTTCTTCCGTATATCCATTTACTATATGTCTTGCAGTGACATTTTGCCTTGAATCCATTCTCATGTCCAAGGGTGCATCATTCATATAACTGAATCCTCTTTCTGGATTGTCAAGTTGATATGAGGATACTCCGAGGTCTATGAGAGCGCCATCAATCTTTTCAATGTTCAGCCTCTTCAATATATCCCCAATATTTTTGAAATTGTCATAAACCGTTATTACATTGTCAAGGTCATGATATTTCGTCTTGAAATTGTTTATAGCTTCAATGTCCTGGTCAATAGATATAACCTTTCCCTTTAGACATCTTGCTGCAATTTCAGAGGTATGTCCTCCGCCTCCAAGTGTGCAGTCTACATATATGCCGTCTTCTTTAATTTTCAACCCTTCAATACATTCGTCAAACAATACCGGTTTATGCGAAAATTCCATGTAGCCCTCCTATATATTAAGCCCTAATTCAGTCATTTTTTCTGCCATATCTTCAAAATCCATATTTTCGTCATCTGAGTATTTATCCCAATCTTTCCTGTTCCAGATTTCAATACGGTTCAATACTCCTATAACTACAGCTTCATCCTTAAGTCTGCTGTATTCTCTTAGATTAGGAGGTAAAAGTATTCTACCCTGTTTGTCCATGCTGCACTCTATAAAACCAGACAACAGTTTTCTAGTGAATTTCCTCTGTTCATTGCTCAACACCGACAGTTTTTTTAGTTCATCAAGAAAAACTTCCCATTCGGAATTAGGATATACAAAAAGACAATTGTCAAAACCCTTGCCTAAAAAGAAACTTTCTCCTAATTCTTCCCTGAATTTTGCAGGTATAATAACCCTGCCTTTACTGTCAAATGTATGAAAGTATTCACCGGTAAACACTTTTATCACCACCTTATGGGTATATTATACCACAATGTGGGTTTTTTATACCACTATTTTGTTGAAAATCAAAAAAAATGAAAAAAAAGAACTTTTCACGTTAGTAAAAAGTTCTTTTAAATATTTAACTATTTTTTGGTCTTCTTCTTAAGAAAATATATATGATAGTTCCTAATAGAACCAGGGATGCACTGAGCAATTGAGCTACTCTGAAAGTACCAAAATACAAGCTGTCAATTCTCAAGCCTTCAATGAAAAATCTTCCTACAGAATAAAGTATTATATAAAGTGCAAATACTTCACCATCATTTTTCCTTCTTTTTTTCCTGTACCATACCAGGAATATGAATATAAGTACATTCCACAACGATTCATATAGGAAAGTGGGATGTACAATCTTTCCCCCTATGGCTATTCCCCAAGGTAAATCAGTTTCCACTCCATAGGCTTCTTGGTTTATGAAATTGCCCCATCGCCCTACAGCCTGTGCCAGTACAATGCTTGGAGCTGTAATATCTGCTATCTGCCAGAATTTCACCTTTCTAACTTTGCAAAATATTCCGCTTACCAGAACTGCAGCTATCAATCCACCATGTATGGCCAGACCGCCGC
>JAUVAG010000033.1 GCA_030591825.1 Dethiosulfatibacter sp. | reverse complement strand
TTTTCATGAAGCCACGATAAGGACCTTTCCCTGTAATTCACTCCGTCTATTTTAATTATTCCCGATGTAGGCTCATAGAATCTACATATGAGATTTACAATTGTACTCTTTCCAGAGCCTGTTTCTCCCACAAGAGCTATCTTTTCACCCTTTTTTATATTCAAGGTAAAATTCTTAAGGACTTCCTCCCCTTCCACATATTGAAAGGAAACATCCTTAAATGAAATCTCCCCTTGAAGTTCCTCCCAGTTTTCCTTCCTAGGATCAAGTATTGTACCGTATTTCTTTAGAATATCTTCACTGTCTCTTATATCAGGATTTTCGCCTATTAATGACATAACCCTTTCAGCAGAAGCCTGAGCCTGCTGAAATTCTGCAAGAACCCTGGCAATTTCCCTAATTGGTTCAAAATATTGTGTTGCATAGGATATAAATAATACAAGAGTTCCGTAGGTCAGAGTTCCCTCCATTACCCCCATTCCGCCTCTCCAGATTATAAGTCCCATTGAAATGCTTGAAATGGTTAGGATTATGGGTAAAAAGACTGCTGAAAATATTGCAGCCTTTATTGACGAAGATCTCATCTCACCAGTAAGGGACTTGAACTCTTCAAGGTTCTTTTCCTCTCCAACCAGTACCTTCGTAGTGACGGCACCTGAAATACCTTCGCTGAAGGACCCTGTAATCTTTGAATTTATCTTTCTTACTATCCTGTAAGAGCCCAGTATCTTTTTCTGAAAATATATGCTGAACACTGCCATTACTGGGATAACAGACATAGTTATAAGAGCAAGCTTCCAATGGAATACAAACATGAAGGCTGCAATTATTATCATAAATGACATTCCCCATACTATGTCCACTATTCCCCAGGAGATGATTTCACCAAGCCTCCTCACATCAGAGGTCATCCTTGCCATTATCCATCCTGCAGGAGTCTTGTCATAGTATGAAAATGACAAGAGCTGAAGCTTTTCAAAGGCTTCCTCCCTTATATCGTAGGTAAGATTCATCTCGATTTTTCCTGCAATTGCTATGAATATGAAAATATTGATGGCCTGCCACACCATCAATAGTGCAAACTTGAAAATGAAGTTTCCTATGCCCTCAAAGTTGCCGGGAACTATATAATCATCTATGATGGTTCTCGTCATCTGTGGAAAAATGGAATCAGCAAGGGCAACATTCACCATGAAGAAAAACAAGAGACCCGTAAGCTTATTGTATATTAATAAATACATGGCCATCTTCTTCCATATTTTAATATCAAGCTTCTTAGAATAATCCTTCTCTTCAAATCCAGTAGACATGTGGTCACCTCCTTAAATACTCTTTTATTACCAGTCATTGCGTCAAATATCAATTAAATGCTACAATTTGCAGGGAACAGTTATATGATTTTCATGAGCATACCTCAATAAATATTCGACTCCATTTGCATCTTCCAAATCATACTATAATATCCCCCAAGTTCCATAAGCTCCTCATGGCTTCCCATTTCCTCCACCTTTCCGTCTTCAAGTATTATAATCTTGTCCGCATCATATACGGATGCAATCCTGTGGGATATTATAAAGGTAGTGATTCCCTTACGTCTCTTGAAAAGTTCATTTCTTATTGCTATATCCGTCTCCGTATCAACTGCACTCAGTGAATCATCGAAAACAAGAACTGGATAATCGTTGATTAGTGTTCTAGCAATAGCCACTCTCTGCTTCTGTCCTCCTGAAAGTGTAACTCCTTTTTCACCAACTATGGTTTCATAACCCTTGTCAAATTCCTTGATTACATCATGGACAGATGCAATCTTTGCTGCGTTGAATACAGCCTTTTTCGACTTTGAACAGTCGAAGTTTATATTTTCTATTATAGTTTTTGAAAAGAGAAAGGGCTCTTGTAGAACAAGACCTATGTTTTTCCTCAGCCATTTCTTTTCTATGTTTTCTATCTCCACACCGTCGATTAGTATCCTGCCTCCGTCCTTGTCGTAAAGCCTTGCCAATAGATGTACCAAGGATGATTTACCAGAACCTGTCTTCCCCATTACTGCAACGGTTTCTCCCTTTTTAGCTGTAAAGGATACATCATCAAGAACCTTCCTGGATCTATCGTCTGGATATGAAAAACTAACATTTTCAAATACTATTTCACCCTTCACCTCAGGCTTGGTTTCTCTTGCTTTCAATGTTTCCTTTTCAACATCAAGAATTTCCTGAATCCTCTCAGCTGAAACCATTGCCTTTCCAAGATCTGTAAGTATCCTTCCCAACTGTCTTATGGGCCATAGGAGCCTATATTCATAATTAATGAAAACTATTATTGTTCCAAGTGTGATTTCACCAATATTTGCATAATATGCTCCTGCTACCAAGACCAGACCTATTGATATAAAACACAGAAAATCTGATATTCCCCAATAGTATGCCAAATAAATTATCATCTTGTAAGTCTTGTCTGCATATTTCCTGTTTTTCTCCCTGAACTTGTCAATTTCATACTTTTCTCTTGCAAAGGCCCTTACTACTCTTGTACCGTTCAGATTTTCCTGTATTACCGAAGACATTTCAGCCTCGGTCTCGTCTGAAACCTTAAAGGCCTTCTGAACCACATTGAAAAATATAAGGGCAAACAGAAAAATAAAAGGAGTCATAACCATGGCTGCCACAGTCATCTTAGGGCTGAGACCCAACATGAAATAAAGTGCTATGGATACCATAAATATAGCTCGTCCCACTTCCATTAATTGTACTGACAAAAATCTTCTTATGGTCTCAACATCTGAGGTTGACCTCTGAATAAGATCCCCTGTATCTGCGTTTTTATGATAATCGTAGGGAAGATGCTGAATATGGTCGTATAACTCTTCCCTGATATTTTTTGCTATGTTTTCTGAAGCTACTGCAGATTCCTTTCTAGCCCTGAAAAGAAATACCCCTTGAAGCCCCGTCAATGCTACAACAGCCAGTCCGCCAATCCAAATTTTGTCTCCGACAGAATCCATTCCTCCAAATAACTCCACCATCCAGTTGATCATCCTGTTTCCAATTGGAAGATTTCCGATGAATGAATCCACCACTGTCTGAATCACCACAGGAATGAACAGAGAAAAGGCAACACCTATTCCCATGGCCAACATGGATAGCACATATCTTCTTCTATTGTTTTTCATGAATTTCCAAAGTATTTTTAATTTTTCCATAACCTCTGTCTTCTCCACATATCTATCTTAATAAGCATATATGTCTGTACATCAAGATACAAAAAGCCGCAGAATGTCTTATACATACCTGCGGCTGCCTTTGTTTCCTATACAAATAGAATATGCCCTTTTGCTAACTCAGTCAACAGCAAATGGCTAAAATAAATCCAAAACCTTGTATCTTCGTTTTTCTATCCAATTCTTCTCCCGTAAGAATGTCTTCATATCCACTACCGGGAAGTTTGAATACCCTGTCTTCTCCTGACCTGTTTATAGCAACAACAATGGTTTCACTACCCAATGTTCTAGTAAAACTAAACAAATCACCCTTACAGGCATAAGGCTTCCAAGCGCCTCTTTTCAACACCTCGGAGCCTTCCCTGAACTTGAAGATTTTCCTGTACCAGGACAGTAGCTCTTCATTTTCACGACCCCATGGATATGTTCCCCTGCAATATGGATCGCTGTACCCTTCCATTCCTGCTTCATCGCCGTAGTATATACATGGCACTCCGGGAAATGTAGCCTGAACAAGGGACAATAGCTTCAGTCTTTTCACAGCAAAACTACGCTGTTCTTCCGACAGCACATATCCGTATCTTGTATCCTCGTCAAGGGACCTTTCATCCGGTGAATCCCCAAGAAAGGTCAGTGCTCTAACTGTATCATGGGTTCCTATAAGATTCATGCATGAGTAGAAATACTCACTTGGATAATTCTCATAAATTGACATAATCCTCTTAAGGGCTATCTCTCCGTCAACATAACCTGCGACAAAACCTGTAAAGGTTGTTCTAAAGGGATAGTTCATTACGGAATCCAGCTCGTCTCCGTAGAAGTACTTCCTCAACTTGTTGTAGCTTTCCTTGTTTGACGCATCCTCCCAAACTTCTCCCAGTACTATGCTGTCCTTATCCTCTTTTAGTGTTTCAGACTTCAGTATCTGTATGAATTCATCGGGAAGCTCGTCTGCAACGTCAAGACGCCATCCCTTGACTCCCTTTCTCATCCACTGCTTCACTATGCTGTTTTCTCCCCTGAGTATATAGTCAAGGTATGATGGATCCATCTCCTCCACATTGGGAAGGCTCTTGTTTCCCCACCAGCTTTCATATTCATTGGGATAATCCTTGAACCTGAACCAGTCATAGTATTCAGAATCCTTTGACTGGAATGCGCCAGTGTTTTCATATCTGCCAAACCTGTTGAAATACTTGCTATCCATTCCCACATGGCTGAATACTCCGTCCAGGATTATGCTTATATCGTTCTTTTTGCATTCCTCCACAAGTTCCTCGAAATCCTCATCCTTGCCGTATCCGAAATCAAGCTTTTCATAGTCACCTGTATCGTATTTGTGGTTGCTGTTTGCTTCGAATATTGGATTGAAATAAAGTATGGATACACCCAGATTCCTCAGGTAGGGTATCTTTTCAATGACTCCCCTGAGATTGCCTCCGTAGACATCCCAAAAACGTACGTCTCCGCTGTCGTCCTTGATATACCTGTTTTTATCATTCCAGTCCTCGTATTTGACAAAACCCTTCCTTCCTGCGTACAGGTTTTCATCACCGCCTATGCTGAATCTGTCCACATAAATCTGGTACATTATTCCTTCCTTGTACCACTTGGGGACTCTAATATTTCTTGAAGCAACAGTAATCTGATAGGGTACTGGATTCTCATAGTAAAGACAACACTCTCCACCAAGTTTTTCCCTGCAGTTACCTATATAATAGGTTGCATCGCCTTCTGTGATGGCGAAATAGTAGTAGATGAGGCAGGGGTAGTTGGGAGCAACTAATTCAGCCTTGTACACAATATAGTCGCCTTCTTCCCTCTCCGCTTCCATGACATATTCAACATCAACGCCCCTTATCATTACAGCTATTGTATAGCCAAGATTATGGTTTTTTTCAACCTTCAGCCTTATATCTATTTGTTCACCTGTTCCAACCGCACCGAAGGGCGATTTATATTCCTCATCATGTGAGTTGTAAAATATTTTCATCTTCCTGCCTGATCATCGTATTTTTGTAAACTTCCTTATATTTCTTAGCGGAAGCCTTCCAGTCGTACTTACATTTGAATGTATTGGCCACAAGCTTCTTCCATGAATCGCTGTCGTTTTTATAAAGGTCAACTGCCTTTTCTATTTCAAAAAGCATTTCATGGGCGTTGTAGTCATTAAACTTGAATCCGTTTCCAGTATTTGCCACTTCATCATATTCAAATATGGTATCTCCAAGTCCTCCAGTATTCCTTACAATAGGTACTGTACCGTATTTAAGGGCAATTATCTGGTTTAACCCGCATGGTTCAACCCTTGAAGGCATGAGCATAATATCACTTCCTGCATATATCCTTGACGCAGCCTTTGAATCAAACATTATCCTTGCTGAAACCTTTCCAGGATACTGACTTTCAAGATATCTGAAATAATCCTCGTACATGGCATCACCCGTACCCAAAAGAACTAGATTAACATCACGTTCCATTATTTCCTTGCCAACAGCCATTACCAAATCTATACCCTTAAGCTCGTCAAGCCTTGTAATCATTCCTATTACAGGTCTGTTCTCATCGTAATCAAGTCCAAGTTCTTCCAGAAGTTTTTCCTTATTTTCAAGCTTCTTGTTATACGACCTGGTATAATTGGCATACAGATTCTTGTCCTTTGCAGGATTTTGTACATCATAGTCTATTCCATTAATTATACCTGTCATCTTGTGCCTGTTTACACTTATTATACCTTCCAAACCTTCTCCAAAATATTCGTATTCCAGTTCCTTGGCATATGATGGAGACACTGTAGTAATCCAGTCTGCATTGTAAATACCCGACTTCATGATGTTTATGGCTTCATTGAATTCAAAATCCAAATTTATTTCCTCAGGCTTCAAATTAAGAATTTCATAAAGGATTTCACGTCCGTAAATCCCCTGATACTTGATATTGTGTATTGTAAGTACAGTTCTCATGTCTGTATAGTGAGGCCTGTAGTGTGTATTAGTCAAGTATGGTATTATAGCTGTATGCCAGTCGTTACAGTGCATTACATCTGGAATATAATCTATATAGGGTAGCATTTCTAGGACTGCCTTTGAGTAGAAAAGAAATCTTTCGCCATCGTCGAAATATCCATAGATTCCACTCCTGTTAAAATAATAATCATTTCCCAGGAAATAATGAACTATTCCGTCGTTTTCAAGACTAAAGATTTCACATTTCTGCGTTCTCCAGTTAAGACCTACATCAAACTCATGAACCTTCTTCATCTTTTTTCTGTATTTTTCCAGTATATCGGAATATAGTGGCATAACCACTCTTACATCAGTATTTTTATCCTTAAGTGCCTTAGGCAAAGATCCCGCTACATCAGCCAATCCCCCAGTCTTTATAAATGGCACGCATTCAGACGTTGCAAATAAAATTTTCATATTAACCTCTCCTCGTTTTAAGCAAAAATTATAGTTAAGTTTATTCATGAAATAGTAAGTGTATCGATGCTTCAACGGTACACTGGATATCGAATGAATAAGTACGAAACTTGCCTTTGATTAAAACATCCTTATTTTTTCTAAAAACAAAAACTATAGTTGAGTTTACATCTATTTCTTATAAAACAAGATCCTTTTCAATTACCAACGGCTTGCTTTCAGTACCAACTAATATCTTGCTGTTTGTTATTTCAACATATTTATCAAGTACTGCATTAACAACTACAGCATCGCTTCCTATTGTGCATTTCTGCATGATGATGCAATTTTTAACTCTCGCTCCCTGTTCAATAACAACACCTCTTGAAACTATGCTGTTTTCGACAGTACCATATATCTTGGCCCCACTGGCTATAAGGGAATTTTTCACTCTGGACTGGGAACTATATTTCGTTGGATGGTTGTCCTTTGACTTCGCATGAACTCTATCCTCGCCAAAAAAGAGTCTTTTCCTTGTTTCTACATTGAGAAGATCCATGGAACAGTCGAAATAAGAATTTATGGAATTGATTATCCTAATATAACCCTCATAGCCATACCCTATAACCTTAAAAGTATCGAGATTTTTCGTTATTACATCAAGAAGGTCTATGGCACCGCTTTTCTGTGCATTCTCCAGAACCTCCATAAATGTCTTCTTGTTGATTATTATCATATCCATGAATATATTCTGGCATTTGTCCCTGTTTTCCCCACAGTATAATATGTCTTTAATTTCTTTTCCATCTTCATCATTGGTACAAAGTGCTATTTCCTTATTGTATATTTCACCTTCATAGTCTTTCTTGTATATCATTGTAATATCCGCTTCATTGTCAATATGATAGTCAACTGCCTTTTTCATGTCCATGTTACTGACAATATTACATCCGCTAATTACAAAATATTCCGTTGTTGAAGGAATCTTCTTGAAAAAGGATATATTGTCTAAAAAATCCTGAAGGTTTATCCTTGTTATTTGTCCAATTTTAACATTCTTTCCTCCGTGTAGTATTGACAGGTCGTTGCTTTTGCTACTAAGACTCCAGTTTTCACCTGAACCAAGGTGGTCAACCAGGGATCTGTATTTGTACGATCCAATTACTCCCAGCTTGCTTATTCCGGAATTTATCATACTTGACAGTGTAAAGTCTATAAGCCTGTATTTTCCACCTATTGGAATTGTATGTATGCTTCTATTTACTAGCAGCTTGTCCAAATCCTTCTGATTTGGACTATTTATTATTACGCCTACAGTATTTTTCATTTTGCCTCCTATGCTATTACAGTTATTTCGTCGTCTTCAACACTGCCTATTCTGCTGCCGCTTGTTACTATCATATTTTCACCTATTATGGCCCTTTCTACTACGGCACCTTCTTCAATCACTGCATTATTAAAAATTATTGAATCCCTTACTATTG
>JAUVAG010000028.1 GCA_030591825.1 Dethiosulfatibacter sp. | reverse complement strand
TTGGAATGAATCCTGTGTTGTATCCCGTAAAGTCATGGAATACAAGAACCTGACCGTCGCACTGGTTTCCAGAGCCTATTCCTATTACTGGAATGTCTATGTTATTTGAAACATATTCTGCAAGCTCACTTGGTACGCACTCAAGTACAAGTGAAAAGGCTCCTGCTTCCTGAAGAAGTTTTGCTTCTTCAAGCATCTTTTTAGCTTCATCAACTTTCTTTCCCTGGATGAAGTATCCACCCATTGTCTTAATTGACTGAGGGGTAAGTCCAAGGTGTCCCATAACGGGTATTCCTGCATTGACTATGGCTCTTACGGAATCCACTACTTCCGAACCACCTTCAAGCTTTATGGCTCCTGCATTTCCTTCCTGCATAAGTCTTCCAGCATTCTTCACCGAGGTTTCAACTCCAAGGTGGTAGGATAAAAAAGGCATGTCAGCAACTACCATTGCTCTTTTTGCAGCTCTTGTAACTGCTCTTGTGTGATGTACTATGTCGTCTACCGTCACCTTTGTTGTGTCCTCGTATCCAAGGATTACCATTCCAAGGGAATCTCCAACAAGAATCATGTCCACGTTGTTTTCATCCATTATCTTGGCCGTAGGGTAATCGTAGGCTGTCAGCATTGTTATCTTTTCGCCTTTTTGTTTCATTTTTCTTATTGTATGTGTAGTTGTTTTTTTCATATTAATCTCCCGGTTTTCTATAGCTTAAGAAAGTTAAAATGTGCATGACCCCTTGGTTGTTAAAGCAACAGGTCCCAAAGGACTTGAGAAGTTTCACTGTTTTTTTTCGCCGCTATTTCCATTGAAGCCCTGCCCATTGTCTTGTATATTTCAAGCCAGTTGTTGTCGAATTTTTTAATGTCGGACAAATGCATGGCAACAGTCTTCTCATCATTTCTTGCAATTGGTCCTGTCAGAGCCTTAGTAGGCCCATAATCAAAGACGTTGTTTGCAGACTGGAAGACAAGTTCCTTAATGGTATCCAGAGCCATTTCCTTTTCAAAGCCAATTTCCCTAAGCATCTCAATGCTGGTGTTCAGTACTGCAACCAGGTAGTTTGAAGCTACGCAGGCCGATGCATGGTAAATGGTCTTGTTGTTGCTTGCTATAATGGAATGGCTTAAATCATTGACGATCAAGAGGTCTTTTACAAGGTTCAGTCCCTCACCTTTTCCTTCCAGGGTGAAATTCGCCTTGTGTATCTCGGAGGCGGATTTTTCTATGTCAGAGAAGGGATACAATGGATGGAGTGAGCATATTGTAGCTCCCTTTTCATGGAGACAATTCATAACTTCGCAGTTCAGTACACCGCTCATATGAATGAACACCTTGTTTTCCACATCTACATCCATTTTGCAGATTTCCTTGGCGACCTTTTCGATATTGTCATCGTTTACAGTGATAAAAATCATGTCGGATATTTCGACCAGGTCAAATTTTCTTTCAAAGACAGGAGTATTGGTAAGTTGCGCCGCCCTGTCGGCAGAAGCTTGTGTTCTGCTGTTGTACCCTGCGATATGGTAATGTTCTCGTTTGAGATAAATTCCAAATGCAGTGCCAACCTTTCCGGCACCTATAAATCCAATTTTCATAATAATTCCTTTTAAAATTATTTTTTTCAAGGGTGTGTAATATTGTTAGGTTAAAGAATTCACTGTGATTACTCCCTACTCCGTCGGCACTACAATCTTTGATTTTAAAAGGATGATTGTAGTATCTCCAAGTCGAGACCTCGCAATCCCATTGAATTCTTTTGTAGTTGAACGAGTACTTGATTTCAATGTAACATTTACATTGAATCCCCTAACAACCACAGAACGAAGAAAATCATATGATTGTGAGGTCGTGACTTGGAGATATGTCTTTCTACATTTATTAATCAGGAAAGACATAATCGACGGAGCAGGGAACATTCATCTGATTTTCGAAGTGGACCCACTCACAGTTGTGAATCTTTGCCTGCATAAAAAAATACCTTCTAATTGCGTGACAACACAATAAGAAGGTATGTATATTCTTGTTTTCAGCTACGGAAAATCCGCAACCGTATCCACTAAAGTGAATACTTTTCTTACTGTCTCTGTCCACAACCGGATCAAAGCAGATATTTTTTTATTAAATTGTCATTTTCGTTATAAGGTAAATTCCATGTATGACTCCGTAGATATCATCATTAATTACCCAGTAGCCTAGCCACTTAGTATATCATACTATTTTTGCGACGAAATTTCAAATATTTTTGATCTTGACCTAATCAAATCGCTTTTTATGCTTTAAGAAAGCTAATTCAAAAGCACACCCATTCTAAGGGGGTTCAATGTGATTGTGAGGTCGTGACTTGGAGATATGTCTTTCAACCTTTAATTATTAAGAAAGACATAATTGACGGAGCAGGGAACATTCACGTTTAACCCCCTGGCAACACTAAAGTCGCAGATGACGAAATATAGTTGCTTTGTTTGCTCAAGAAAGTTGAAATGCACAAAACACCTTGAAGCCTTGGTGTTTAGCTCCCGGTACAACAATCTTTATATTTATAAGGTAATTGTTTGTACCTGTTAAGAAAGACATAATTGACGGAGCAGGGAACATTCATATGATTTTTGCAGTGCACCTACTCAAGGTTGCGAAACTATGCAAGGAGCATTCATACTATTTTTGCGACGAAATTTCCACAATTTTGTCGAGAATCTCCTTTGCCACCTCATCCTTAAGCATCTTTTCATAATCTTTTTGCACACCATATTTATCAAGAATGGTCACAATATTCGTGTCAGTTCCAAAACCTGCGTCTGTTTCCTTGATGTTGTTGATAATTATGAAGTCAAGGTTTTTGGAAACAAGCTTTCTTTTTCCATTTTCAATTATATTTTCAGTTTCAGCAGCAAACCCTGCAAGGATCTTGTCACCTTTGTGTTGTCCTATATATTTAAGTATGTCGGGATTCCTTTCAAGTTCAATGTTAAGATTCCCGTCTTTTTTCTTTATTTTATTGTCTGCTACTGATATTGGTCTGTAGTCGGCAACTGCAGCAGATTTAATTACTATTTCAATTGAGTCAAGTTCGTCCTTCACAGCTTCAAACATTTCATCGGCTGACTTTATTCCTATGAACTTTAGAAGTCCATCAGGCTTTTCTATATTCACGGGACCCGATATAAGAGTCACCTTTGCTCCAAACTCCACAGCTTTTCTGGCTATTGCATAGCCCATTTTTCCAGTTGAGTGGTTAGTAAGATACCTTACAGGATCAAGAGACTCCTGGGTAGGACCTGCAGTTACAAGTACAGTCCTTCCTTCAAGAGGCTTGTATGGATTAAGCACCTCTTCAAGCTTTGCTATTATATTTTCAGCATCAGTCAGTCTTCCTGCTCCTAGGTCTCCGCAGGCAAGATATCCTGAATCAGGCTCGGCGAATATATAGCCTAGATTTTTAAGGGTCTTCATATTGTCCTGTACAACAGGATTCATATACATGTTTGTGTTCATTGCAGGCGCAATTACCTTCGGTGCAGTTGAAGCCATTATTGTGGTAGTAAGCATGTCATCAGCTATTCCATGTCTTATTTTCCCTATGACATTGGCAGTTGCTGGGGCTACAAGAAATACATCTGCAGACTTTGCAACGGATATATGTTCCACATCCCAGTGGTCAAGATATTCAAACATTTCAGTATATACCTTCCCTGCACTTAAAGTCTGGAAAGTCAAGGGGCTTACGAACTGGGCAGCGGATTTTGTCATGATGACTTTCACTGTTGCATTCAGTTTCTTAAGCCTGCTTACAAGGTCACATACCTTGTATACTGCAATTCCTCCAGTTACTCCTATTACTATGGTTTTATCCTTAAACATTTTATCACCGCATATACATTAGATTTTTCATACTTATGTCAAGAGACTTGTATGAATGGGTGAGCTTTCCTACGGATATATAGTTGACTCCAGTTGAGGCAAGCTCCTGTATATTTTCTAATTTAACATTTCCTGACACTTCAATCAAGGCATTTTTTTTAATTATGCCTACTGCTTCCATGATTTTTACCCTATCCATATTGTCAAGCATAATGATGTCGGCCTCTGATTCCAGTGCCTCTCTCACATCATGCAGTGATTCTGTTTCCACCTCGATTTTTCTTACAAAGGGCATGTTAGCCCGTATTGTTTCAACAGCATTTTTGATGGAGCCTGCAGCCTTTATATGATTATCCTTTATCATAACTCCATCTGAAAGATTGAAGCGGTGATTTGTTGCTCCGCCGGTTTTTGTGGCATATTTTTCAAGGATTCTTAATCCTGGAGTTGTTTTTCTTGTATCGAGAATCTTTGCATCATATCCCTTTGCAGCCTCCACATACTTCCGTGTCAGTGTGGCTATTCCAGACATCCGCTGTAGAAAATTCAGAGCAACCCTTTCCCCCGAGAGGATTGCCTTTGAGCTTCCTTTTATTGAACCTATTTTTTCCCCTGCTTCAGAATATTCCCCGTCTGAAACTATAAACTCAACATTTGAATCTTCTCCCATAATTTTGTAAACCCTCTTAAATACTTCTACTCCACAAATAACTCCCTCTTCCTTTTGAATGATGTCTATTGTACAGCTTGTATTAAGGGGTATTATATATTCTGTTGTGATATCCCCATGAGGCATATCCTCTATAAGTGCATTTCGTATTATTTCATCTACTATCAACCAGTTCATTTTTCAAATCCTTTCTCATATTCCCGATTATTTCTATTGCCTTATTTCTGTTGTCAGTGACAAGTTTTTTGCCTTCCTTAACTGAATAGCGTAACAGAGGCTCAAAAATTTTATTGTTTTCTCCAATGACAGCATTAATATCCTCTGCAGCCCTCTTTGAAAAAACCAAACCCTCCAAAAGGGAATTGCTGGCAAGACGGTTGCCTCCGTGTACGCCAGTGCATGAACATTCTCCCACTGCATAAAGGTAATCCATTGACGTTCTAGAATGAAGGTCAACACCTATTCCACCCATGTGGTAGTGCTGGGAGGGAGTTACAGGTATCCTGTCTGTTGCTATGTTTATTCCATGCTTTAGACATTCCGAATAAATTTTTGGGAACCTTCTTTTAAGGTATTCTTCACCAGTATGGGTAATATCAAGATATACGCAATCCGAATTTGTTTTTTCAAGCTCCTCAAGGATTGCCGATGTTACAGTATTTCTTGGAAGAAGCTCTTTAACAAATCTTTCTCCCCTGGAGTTGAACAATAAAGCACCCTCTCCTCGCAGCGATTCAGAAATGAGAAACCTTCTCTTGTCCTCTCTTTTTTCAAGATAGAGAGCAGTAGGGTGGTACTGTATATATCCTGGAGTGTCAAGCTTGATTCCATGGTTTTTAGCAAGGGCCATTGCGTCACCGGTTAGACAGCTTTGGTTGGTGGAGTTTTTAAAAATCCCACCAATTCCACCGGAAGCAAGTACAGTAGCTTTTGAACCAATATAAATCGTTTCTTTTTCTGAAAGACAATAAACTCCCAGACATTTGCCGTCTCTCTTTTCAATATCGAACATGGTAGTATTTTCCACTATTCGTATATTTTCAAGGTTTTTCACATGTTCGTAAAGGGTTTCAAAAACTAGTTTTCCACTTTTGTCATTGCAGTGGACGATTCTGTTTTTTACATGAGCACCTTCCTTTGTGTATTCGAATTCTCCCATGTTTTTGTTGAAGGGAACTCCCAACCTGTCAAGATCAAGTATGCTCTCCCTTGACTCATTTACAAGAACCTTAACGGATTCCTTGTTGTTCAAATACATTCCAGCCTTCATTGTGTCCATGAAAAAGGCATCATAGTCGTACTCATTCACCCTTACGGCTATTCCGCCCTGGGCAAGATAGGTGTTGCATTCTTCAAGTGATTTTTTTGAAAGCATTACAACATCCAGGTTCTTGTCAAGGTTTAATGCACAGTAAAGTCCTGCAACGCCTGTTCCAATTATTAGAACATCAGCATTTAGTATTTTCATTTCATCATCATCTCTTTTCAGCCAGTTTTATCATATTTTCAAGAGCCATTGCAGCTTTGTTTGAAACTTCTTCATTCACTTGTATTTCATTATCTCCAAACTTTAGACATCCATATACATCCTCAATGGATGTCCTTTTCATACCGCCGCAGACCATGTCAGGGAAGTGGAAGACCTTGTTCTCGGTTTTTTCTTCCAGAGCAAAGCCTATGCCTACTTCAGTCACTATTATGAATTCATCATGTTCTGAATCTATGGCATGATTAAGTATCTGTCCCGTACTTCCAATGAAATCAGCCAGGTCCCTTACATCCTTTATGGATTCGGGATGTACCAGAACCTTCGACTGAGGATGTGTTTCCTTCAGTGATTTAACTTCCCTAGCACTTACATTATCATGTACACAGCACTTTCCACTGCCAAGAATAACTTCCTTATCTGGACATTGGGCGGCAATATATGATCCAAGGTTCTTATCTGGTACAAATATTATTTTTTCACTTTCTATATTGTTAACGATATCTACTGCGCTTGATGAGGTGCAGCAGGCATGGGACATTGTTTTAATCTCAGTTGAAGAATTGATATAGGACACTACTGCAGCATCTGGATGGTCCTCCATGAGTTGAACAAGCTCTTCATTGAGGAATTCATCAACCATGTTGCAGTTGGAGTGTACATTGCCTATAAAGACTCTCTTTTCGGGAGACAGTATCTTGGCACTTTCAGCCATGAACTCAACTCCGCAGAATACTATATAATCCGCCTCTGATTGCTGGGCGATTTTGCTCAAATAATATGAATCCCCTACATAATCAGCAATTCCTTGAATTTCCCCGGGCTGATAGTAGTGGGCAAGAATTATTGCATTCCTTTCCTTTTTCAGTTTTTCAATTTCTTTAATCATACTCATATAAATCTCCTTTCAGGCGACAAGACACCTGACATAACATTGAGAATAATATACCACTTTTCGACTGAAATTTCAAACTTTTTCATTTTATTAATTCAAAATATTCGGTGACATCCTGTCTTGTCTAGGGGTGTTTTCATTAATTACCAGTATTCAATTTCTCCTGTGATGATTCTCTAATGCCATAACTTGTTTACATTGGAGTTAAAATAATGTAAAATTAGATGTTGTAAAAATATATGCAAGGAGCAAGACTTGAATAGAAACTTAAAGACTAGAAGACTTACTGAAGCGGCACTAACAACAAGCATACTAACTATATTCGCAATGATTGGAAGCTTCTTGATTCCATATATAGATTTTATATATCCTCTTCCAGCCATACTACTGGCAAAGAGACAGGACTGGAAGATATCGACCATGGCTCTAGTGACAGCTTCAATAGTCATATTCATATTGACGGGGATGATACAGACAAGCCTGTATTACCTGGTACTCTATACACCCATGGCTGCAGTCATGTGCTACTTCATTTCCAAGGACGATAGACCCTGGAAATCAATAGTATTCGGAGGAGTGGCATATCTTTTATCCTTCCTTGTAATGATAATGCTTATGAAGGCATTTCTTGGAATAAACTTTGTTGATCAAATAAGGGAAACCTTCGTAGAAAGTTTGAATATTCAGGAAAGCCTCTTTTCAAGATTTGAAGGAATGGAAGAGCAGCTTGCTTCAATGAGAACGCTCTATGACGCCATGTTAAATGCCTTCGTGATTCTCATGCCGGGTATAATAATAATATCGGCTCTGTCAATGTCCTCAATCAACTATATGGCTGCCTACAAAATGGGCAAGAGACTAAGGGTAAAGCTGGTGCCAATAGGAAGATTCAGCCAATTCAGACTTCCAAACAATATAGCAATAGGAATCCTTGTATTCATGGGCGGAACCTTTATTATCAGCCAGACAAATATTGTAAACAGCGACACCCTGACTGCAAATCTAATATTCATATTCCAGATAATGTTCTTCATTCAGGGTCTAGCCGTAGCTAGATTCATGATGGATAGGTTTAAGATTTCAAAGATATTGAGGATAGTATTGATTCTATCAATAATCTTTAATTCCTACCTTACTCTGGCAACTACATTCATGGGACTAATTGACCAGGTGATGGACATTAGGAAGATTAAAAAAACTAACAGGTGGTAGATAATGAAAATATTTAGAGGACCAAACTTCCTCATGGAAGACAGCAGCATCTTTTTCTATATTTCGTTGGTAATGTTGGTTGGATTTGTAATAAGAGGCGAATTAATAATGGCCGTCATAGCAGCAGTACTGATTCTTTTGGCACTGCGACTAAGCAAAACAAGACATGAGGACAAGAAGAAACAGCTTAACCAGTACCTCATTGAATTCACAAATACAATAGACGGTATGTCCAGACAGGCCCTTCTCAACTTTCCAATACCGCTGGTAATAATTAGCGACACGGGAGTGGTTTACTGGTACAATTCAAAATTCAAGGAAATAATGAGCAGCAAGAAGGGACACAAGGAAAACATAAAGGAATATTTCCCATCATTCCCACTGACGGAACTTGCAGAAAATGGAGATTCCTCATCTTTTGACTTACAGTCAGGTAACAGGAACTTCAATGTAATGTACAACAAGGTTGAAGGAAGCGGAGAAGAAAGC
>JAUVAG010000290.1 GCA_030591825.1 Dethiosulfatibacter sp. | reverse complement strand
GCCGCTTTTCTTCCAAGCTCTGATATTCTATATCCGCTTCTAACTACTCCACATACTTCTCTAGGATATGAGTCAGGTAAATCATGTACAACACCATCTTCATCAGCGTAAGGCATTTTTACATTAAAAGCTTTTTCATATGCTCTTATACGATCCATATTTTCTCTTATAATTCTTTCTGTATTTGGTCTTTGCTTAATCAATTATTTCACCTCTATTAATTAGTTTTATTCTAACTTTATTTATCAATCCACCAGCTTCAAGTGTTTCAAAAGTTGTTTGTGATAGCTTTGTTAACTTAAATGTATTTTGAGATCTCATGTTTGTCAATATTGCATTTTCAACATCTATTTCAAACATGTCTCCTTCTTTACATTCAGCTTTTATCTTTTTCATTTCATCAGTTACCATTACAGGCAATCCAATATTTATAGAGTTTTTTCTGAATATCCTTGCAAATGAGCTTGCTATTATAGCTCCCATTCCAGTGCTTTTAAGTGCCAGTGGTGCTTGTTCCCTTGACGATCCACATCCAAAATTATCATCTGCAAGTATTATGTCTCCCGGCTGAACTCTTTCAGCAAAATCCGGTATACTACTGCCACAAAGAGCAACTTTTTTGAGTTCTTCAGGCGGATATGACATTGCAAATCCAGGAAGTATCTGGTCAGTATCTATATTTTCTCCAAGGAGGAATCCTCTTCCAATAATCTTTTCCATTATTCAACCTCCAGTGGTTCTACAGTTCCAGGAGCTGCGAGATAGCCCAGTACTGCACTTTCTGCAACTATTCTAGGAGATGCAAGGTATATATTTGCATCCTTATGACCCATTCTTCCTGGGAAATTTCTGTTTGTAGAAGATACGGCTACATCATCATAGTTTAGAAGTCCCTGATGTGCACCAAAACATGGTCCACATCCTGGATTTGTTACTATTGCACCTGCATCCCTGAACAACTTGGTTAAACCATTGTCATCCATCATATCGGCAATATTCTTCGAACCAGGAACAACTATCATATTTACTCCCGGAGCTATTTTCCTGCCTCTTATAATATCAGCGGCAATTTTCATATCAGAATATCTTCCGTTAGTACAACTACCAAGAACTGCCTGATTGATTTTAACTCCAGCAACTTCAGACACAGGTTTTACATTTCCAGGTGATGAAGGACATGCAACACAAGGTTCAATGGAATCCGCTGCTATTTCATAAGTCTTGGCAACCTCTCCTATTTCCTCATTTCCCTGGTCTATATATCCTATCATTGCACCCATTTCTATCATCATGTTTGCAATTGTCATCTTTTCTTCATTAGTAAGTCCAAGTATTGTATCACCCGTAAATACTACGGCTTCATCAGTAAATCCATTTGTTCCAAACTTTCCTATTACATGAAGTATAATATCCTTTGCATATACTCCAGGGTTAAGCTTTCCATTAATAGATATAACATTTGTCATAGGCACTTCAAAATCTATCTTTCCAAGAGCCATAACCGCTGCAAGTTCAGTAGAACCTACTGGTATGGCAACTACACCATATGCTCCTGCCGTACATGTATGTGAATCTGCTCCGACTATTATATCACCTTGTTTATAAAGCTTTTCTTCACTGATTACCTGATGTATTACTCCTTCACTTCTTCCATAGTAGTGAACTCCATATTCATCAGCAAAAGACTGAAGAGTCTTGTGCTGAATCCTTGAGTTAACACTTGAACATGGAATATTGTGATCTGAAACCATTGCTATCTTATTATTATCAAATACATGTTTGACACCAATTTTTTTAAACTGTTCTATTGCCATTGGAGCTGTAACATCATGTGCTATTGCAAGATCAACATCAACACTAAGCTCTTCTCCAACTTTAACATTTTCCATACCTGCATGCTTTGCAATTATTCTTTCAATAATATTAATTTAAATCCACTCCTTTACTCGCTGACAAGAACTATTCCTAATTCATTTGCTATTTTTTCAGCCTCTTCTCTTGAAGGTGTTGCATCCCTAAGGACAAGTCTTCCACCACCTCTGTTCAAGGCGTCTACCATTACTGTAGTTTCATCCGTTTCAATTGTAATCTTTTGTATTGAATATTCAGTTCCCTTTACAACATCAATTTCTATTCCCATTGAATGCATACGGGCAATTGATTCCTTATACATTTTATAATCAGCTGTTGAAGAACCAAATACAGCACCCATAACAACTCCAGGCATATTTATTCCTCTTCTTGCGAAAAGTTCAGGATAAAGCTCAACTGTAACCTTCTTGATCTTTCCCTTTCCCTTTGCGAGATAGTGGGCAATTCTTGCCGTGTTCGTAGGCGATCCAACAGCCTGGCTGCTTCCCCCTACAACCGCTTCACCCAAAGTGTTTGTAATAGGAGATACTCCGTTGGCAATCTTCTTTGCCTTGTCTTTTGCCTTTACAAGCATTGCATCCATTACTTTCTTTTCAGCGTCTTTTACTTCATCAGGTATAAGAGCCTCTACTTCAGGCTTAGTCTCGAAGAATGGCTGAAGATAATCAACTACTACCGGCACTATCTCTTTTGCAGACACTGGATGAACTTCAGCTGCCATGACAAACATTACATCTATAGGTACATTTACTTCCAAATTTGAATTTAGTGCAAGTCCTGCTCCAAGATTTCCTATAACTATTGCTCCACCTATATGTGTAGCACAAAGTCCCGGAACCATTACTCTTGGTGTACAAGGAACGGCAATCGTAGGAGATATGGAAAGAACCATAGCTCTTTCCATCTGTCTAGGCGTACCGTTTTTAAGAGAAACCACAGCAGCTGCAACAGCTGTTGCTCCTGCTCCAAAACCTTCCATATTACATCCTGTTGTTGTCTTTCCAACTCTAAAGTAAGATCCAACTTTTAGCATCAATGCAGCAGTTTCAGCGATTATATTCCAGTCATAATCCAAATCCATCATCGCTTTGACCATTCCTGTATATGGACATGGATCTCCTGTACCTGCACATGGATTAAGACCAATTACATGATTTCCAACCTGTGCAGACATTGTATATATTAACGCTCTATTTATAAAATCATCCTTAAATAGTTCAGCCATT
>JAUVAG010000096.1 GCA_030591825.1 Dethiosulfatibacter sp. | reverse complement strand
AAATTGTGATTCCTCTTTCTCTTTCTTCTGGAGCCTTGTCGATGTTCTCGAATGCTACTGACTCTCCGAATCCATATTTAGTATGCAATACCATTGTGATGGCCGCTGTCAATGTTGTTTTACCATGATCAACGTGACCTATAGTTCCTATGTTTACGTGGGGTTTATTTCTTTCGTATTTCGCTTTTGACATTTAAGTTCCTCCTTCTAATATTATAATTTTATGGAGCCCATGACCGGATTTGAACCGATGACCCCTTCCTTACCATGGAAGTGCTCTACCGACTGAGCCACATGGGCACTTTTTAATAACGATTTCATTTTACTATCTTAGCTTTTCCCTGTCAATAATAAATACACAATATGAATTTCATTTAACAATTTATTTTTCAATTTTTCCTATTTCTGAGTTCGTCAAGTTTCTTCAAAGTCTCTGAATCCAATGCTCCCCTGTATTTTATATCCTGTTGGGAAATTTTATCTCTTTTTCTGTCAATTTCTTTTTTTGTATCGAGAACTGCATGGTGAAATTCCCTTGCCGACATCCTCAATCCGCCTCTTGACATTATAAGCTGTTGCAAAAGTCCATCCGAAGTGGCAACGGTGACCTTTCTGTACCTTCCGATTTCATCCAGTACTCTTTCTATATATGTGTCGGCAGTTTCATTTTCCTTGGTATAGATTATTTCCAGTCCACCATGCTTTTCCGTCTTTTGATTATTTCCCTTAACCTTGTAGGCATCAAATACAAGTATAACCTTAATTCCTCTGTAAGACTGATATTCCACAAGAATATCGACAAGTCCCTGTCTTGCCGCTTCTATGTTTATCTCCATCAGTTCCTTAAGTTCGTCCCAGTCATTTATTATATTATATCCGTCTATGAAGAGATATTCCTTCCCTTGATACATTTACTTGCCCCTTTGCTTCAATATCTCGAATATTAGGATAGAAGCTGCGCACGACGCATTTAGGGAGTTTACTCTGCCTCCCATGGGTATATCTATAATGACGTCGCAATTATCTCTTACAAGCCTGCTTATCCCCTTACCTTCGCTTCCTATGACAAGGACTGTGGCTGCATCGTATTTTTCTTCATAATAATGCTTGTCCCCATTCATGTCTGCACCATATATCCAAAAACCCTTGTCCTTAAGGTCCTTGATGGCCATGTTTATGTTTTTCACCTTGACTATGTTCATGTATTCAAGGGCCCCTGCAGAAGTCTTTGCTGTAGTATCAGTAATCTGTGCCGACCTTCTTTCAGGAATTACAACACCATGTACTCCAGCACATTCGGCGCTTCTAATTATGGCTCCAAGATTGTGCACATCTGTTATTCCATCGAGCATAACAATGAAAGGCTTTTGTTTCTTAGCCTTTGCAGCTTCAATGACATCGTCCATTGTACTGTATTTAAAATCCTCAAGTTCAGCAGCCACACCCTGATGGCTTCCTCCTGTAGACATGGAATCCATCTTTGCCTTGTCCACTTCATTGATGATTATATTTTTTTCCTTTGCAAGGGCTATTATGTTGCTGTTGTTGTTTTTACCGTCTTTTCTAAGGACATATATTCTTTCTATCTTCTTGTCGCTGTTAATCGCTTCCAGAACTGGATTTTTTCCTATTATTAACCTCATGGCTACCTCTTAATGAACTGTTTCGCAATTTCGAACAGTTCATCTATTCTTTCTTTTCTGTTTAGTATATACAAATATCCCAACAAAGACTCAAATCCTGTTGCATGTTTGTAATCTATTAGTTTTGCATTTTTGGGAACAGAACTGCTTTTAGCGTTCCTTCCCCTTTTGAACATTCTTATTTCCTCTTCAGTCAAAATATTCATTATTTCCTTCATAACTTCCGCCTGGGCTTCCGCCCTTACGAATCTCACAGCGTTTTTATGAAGCTGGTTTACGTTCAAGTCCGTAGTTTCCACAAGAAAGGACCTCACATATAGTTCGTATACAACATCGCCTATATAGGCAAGCTGCAAGGGAGACATGAGCTTGGGATCTCTTTTTATTATATTTTTTTCCATTTGACTCCGTCTCTTGTATCTTCAACCTCAACACCAATTTCAAGAAGTTCACCCCTCAACTGGTCCGCAAGTTTAAAATCCTTGTTTTTTCTAGCTTCTATTCTCTTGTTTATAAGTTCCATGGCTTCTTCCGATACTTCGTCCTGTACATCCTTGTAAAGTATTCCTAGAACGTCTGCAAGCTCAATATATTCTTCATTGACAAACTCCGCCGATTCCCTTGAAGTAAATTCATCAAAGGTTGAATTCACAAATTTGGCAATTTCAAAAAGAACTGTTACAGCATCAGCTGTATTTATATCATCATCCATTGCATCTTCAAACTGATTCTTGAATCCAATCATCTTCATCTTTACCGTTTCTTCAATATCTCCCGGAGGATTGTTTTCCATGTAAAACTTCAAGTTCCTCTTGCTGTTGTAAAGCCTTTGAAGTGATGCATCCGCCTGGTGAATTGTTTCCCTGCTGTAGTTGATAGGCTTTCTATAGTGTCCTGCGATTATGAAGAATCTCAAAATCTCAAGGTCGTATTCCTTACTGACATCCCTAACCGTAAAGAAATTGTTTAGGGACTTGCTCATCTTCTGGTTGTCGATGTTTATCATTCCGTTGTGGAGCCAGTACCTTGCAAAGGGCTTACCTGTCAATGATTCACTCTGAGCAATCTCATTTTCGTGGTGAGGAAATTGAAGGTCCTCTCCCCCTGCATGTATGTCTATTGTATCACCAAGAAGTTCCTTGGCCATTGCTGAACACTCAATATGCCACCCCGGTCTTCCTTTTCCCCATGGACTTCCCCACGAAGGTTCTCCCGGTTTTTCCTTTTTCCACAATGCAAAGTCGGAAGTAGTTTTCTTCTCGTCATTTACTTGAACTCTGGCACCTGAAATAAGGTCATCAAGATTTTTCTTTGAAAGCTTGCCGTAGTCATTAAGCTTTGTTGTATCAAAATATACATTGCCTTCCACATTGTAGGCAAAACTCTTTTCTTCCAGGCCCTTGATAAACTTGATTATTCCGCCAATGTAATCCGTCGCTTTGGGATGGAGCGTTTCATCTTCAAGGATGTTGAGTCCCTTTGTATCTGTAACATATTCCTTTATGTATCTTTCAGCCAACTGCTTAACCGTTGTATTTTCTTCAATGGCTTTGTTTATAAGCTTGTCGTCAATGTCTGTAAAGTTGACTACGTATTTAACATTATATCCCTTATATTTAAAGTACCTTCTAAGGGTATCAAAAATTACAGCCGGTCTGGCATTTCCAACGTGAATGAAATTGTACACAGTAGGACCGCATGCATATATCTTTACCTTGTCTTTTTCAAGTGGTATGAATTCTTCCTTTTTTCTTGTAAGCGTATTATACAGTCTCATCTAATCACAACCTTTCTATTTAAGAGCATCCATCACATAGTCTATTCTTTCAAGGAGCAATACCTTGCCAAGAATAACAAATGTCTTGCCAAGATCTGGTCCGTGCATCTGACCTGTAACTGCAGCTCTGATAGGCATGAACAGACCCTTGCCCTTTGCTCCTGTTTCCTTTTTCAACACCTTGAATATTGACGATGCAAATTCTTCATCTATTGTTTGAGTTTCCTCTATTTTCGCCTTGAATGCGTTCAATAATCTTCCAACATGCTCCTGCTGAAGAGTTTCAATTACTTCCTCATTTTCAAAAGCAACCTCTCGTCCGAAGAAAATTCCCATATGGTCTGCTATCGCGGCTGCATAGTCCACCTTTTCCTTAAGCGTATCCACTATCATCTCAAGCATGTCCATCTTTCCTTCAGCTTCCTCTTCCTTTACATATCCTTTTTCAATCATGTATGGAAGTGCCATATCAAGAAGCCTCTTGTTGTCGGCTTCCTTTAAATAGTGGGAATTCACCCAGTTGAGCTTATCTACATCAAATACTCCACCAGTGTTTGAAACCCTGTCAAAAGAAAATTCACTGATTAGCTCATCCATTGTGAAAAGCTCCTTGTTGTCCTTGGGGCTCCATCCTACTAGTGCAAGATAATTAACAAGACCCTCAGGTAAATATCCCTTGTTCTTGAAATCTGATACGGATACATCTCCCTGTCTTTTGCTCAGCTTCTTCTTATCCTTGTTTAGAACTGTTGGAAGATGAACAAATTCAGGTACATCCCATCCAAAATACTTGTAAAGAACAGCTTGCTTAGGAGTTGAAGTAAGCCACTCCTCTCCTCTTACTATATGACTGATGCCCATAAGATGATCGTCTATTACAACTGCAAAATGGTATGTAGGGAATCCGTCGGACTTGATCAGAACCTGATCGTCTATTTCCGATGAATTGATTGAAATTTCACCTCTTACTGCATCCTTGAATATAATATCTGTATCTTCAGGTACTTTAAGTCTTATAACATAACTTTCACCTGCATCGATTCTCTTTTGAACACCTTCATCTGAAAGTCCAAGGCAGTATCTATCATACATAGGGGTTTTTCCTTCCTCCTTCTGCTTTTCCCTTACTTCATCAAGTCTTTCCTTGGAGCAAAAACAGTAGTAAGCATGACCCTTTTCAACAAGCTCGTCAATGTATTTCTTGTATATATCAAGTCTTTCGGACTGTATATATGGCCCAAAATCACCCTTTTGAACTATTTCGCCATTTTCTATGAATACACCTTCATCATGAGTTATTCCCGCCCATTGAAGTGAATCTATAAGATTTTCAAGAGCTCCATCTACTAATCTTGTCCTGTCCGTATCTTCTATTCTTAAAATATATTTACCTTTTTGACCCTTTGCATATAAATAATTATATAAAGCAGTTCTCAAGCTGCCGATATGTACATATCCTGTCGGACTTGGTGCAAATCTTACTCTAATACTCATTTTTTCCTCCATTAAATACCAATTTATTCAATACAGATGATATTATATCATCATTTTATAAATTATCAACTTATTATATAACAGCATGTCTGGAGTATCAAGAACGTTCTTTTAAAACATAAAAACGACTGAAAAAAAGATTGAAATCATCCAATCTTTTTTATTCAGTCGTTTTCAAATCCAAATACTCAGGACATTTGAAATCACATATCCAGCAAGGTGTCTATACGATTAGTCTACGATTTCAATACCATCCAGCTGATTCTTTACTGATTTTCTCAGGTTCTTGATATATTCTTCCCTAAGCTTTTTTTGTTCGATTTTTTCCTCTTCAGTCAATCCCTCGCCCTTTGATTTTTTAGCGAGAAAGTTGATTCTATCTATTTTTTCTTTTAATAACATGTCTTTACCTCTTAAATTTAAATCTTTTTACAGGCTCATATAGCCTTTTGTTGCCTTCTTGTCGACTGATGTAAAGTGTTGCCGAATTCACAATAAACTCATGATGGAGATATTTATTTATAGAAGATTCTAAGTTGAACAAGGAGTTGTTGAATTCAATTTCCCCTCCCAATGTGATATGGGGAAGAAATTTCCTTTTTTCCTTGGATATTCCAATCTTTACAAGACTGTTTTCCACCTTGTGGTTCATATCCACAAGCTTGTCCACATCTCCTTCAAGTCCAATCCAAGCCACTCTGATTATGTTTTTTCCTCTAAAAAATCCAAGATTGTCCATTGAAAACCTCATTGGTCCATTCCCTGACAAGGTAGCTTCAATAGTATCTGAAATTTCAGGGACCTTTTCTATGTCAACATCTCCCATGAATTTCACTGTAAGATGGATATTCTTATAATAAGTCCATCTTCCCTTGTCCGAATTTT
>JAUVAG010000349.1 GCA_030591825.1 Dethiosulfatibacter sp. | reverse complement strand
TTATCATATATTTCTATTAGATGCTTGTAAGTCCTTTCATCAAATTCATCCAATTCTATGATTTTCAAAGCTGCTTTTTCAGCCGTATCAAGGTCATCACTGACTATGGCTTCTTCAACAACATCCATAGCATTTTCTATGAGTGTGGTCTTAATTTCATTTCTCTTATCATCAAGCCATTCGTTAAAAAGGCTGCTTTCCTTCAAATAGTATGATTTCATGAATTCGATGTCGAGAATCTCTGAAACTGGTATCTTGCCTGAAATCACATCCTCATAATCGCTTATAATTTCATAGTCTTCGTTTAAGGATAATATACCTCCTGACTGTTTGCTGAATATTTCCTTTCCAAGAACCTTCCTTATTGTATATATACAGTTTCTGTAGTTCTGCATCGCTTTTTCCTGATTCAAGGAATCTCCCCAAAAAATATCTGCAATGGTACTCTTAGATGCAGATTTCATCATATAAAGATATATTACAAGTCCCTCTGCCTTTTTAAATGACCATTCAGTTTTTTTGCCATTCAGTTGAATTTCAGGAATCCCAAACAATTTTATTTCCAGTTTCATAAAAACCTCCACACTCTTACATAGCTTATATTCTAGATATATACAATTATATCAAATAAATATAAAAAAAATATCAAATTCCTTAAAGAATTTGATATTTTGAATTATTTTATTTATTAATATCCTTCGCCGTCTGATTCCTGTTCAGTCGCTATTGCAACTGAAGCGCTTGCTCCCAATCTTTCAGCTCCGGCAAATACTAATTGAACCGCTTTGCTGTAATCTCTTATACCGCCTGACGCTTTGACTTTTGCCTTGTCGCCTACGGTATCCTTCATGAGCCTTACATCTTCCTCAGTAGCACCTCCGGTGCTGAATCCTGTTGAAGTTTTTACAAAGTCTGCTCCTGCCTCTACAGAAAGTTCACAGGCCTTCACCTTTTCCTCGTCTGTAAGAAGACATGTCTCTATGATGACCTTTACAGTCATACCTTCGGAGGCTTCAACCACCGCCTGTATGTCTTCCAGTACAACATCATAGCTTTTATTTTTAAGAGCAGCAATATTTATAACCATGTCAAGCTCATTTGCTCCTGCCATAACTGCCATTTTCGTTTCAAATGCCTTTACTTCCTTCATTGTACATCCAAGGGGAAATCCAATAACGGATGTAACCTTCACATCACTGCCATCCAAGAAGTCCTTTACAGCCTTCACATAGTAAGGATTGACACATACCGATGCAAACTTGTATTCCCTTGCTTCTTCACATACCTTCTTAACCTGTTCAATATTTGTATCAGGCTTCAAAATGGTATGATCAATATAAGACGCTATATTTTCCATTTGAATCACTCCAATTATATAATCAATTTCAATTATTTAATAAGTTCTACCAAATCACAGTTCTTAACACCTGCAGCATTTCCTTCTTCTACATCAACATGCATTTCAAGTGCAAATTCCGCATTAACTCTAATTAGTACATTTTCAAAGATAAGAGCTCTCTCTCCAACAGTCTTGATGCTTACCATTTGCTTGTCTTCAACACCAAATTCTTTTGCATCGTCTGTATGCATATGGATATGTCTTGCTGCTGCTATAAGACCCTGTGAAAGCTCAACTTCACCTTTTGGTCCTACAAGCTTAACTCCAGGAGTTCCTTCAAGACTTCCAGAGCCCTTTACCGGAACATCTGATCCCAAAGTGAATCCATCTGCAAGTGAAACCTCTACCTGGGACTCTTTTCTAGCTGGTCCAAGTACTCTAACTCCCTTGATAGTTCTCTTCGGTCCTACAAGATCAACTTTCTCATCACAGGCATACTGACCAGGCTGAGACAAGTCCTTTATTGGTGTCAACTCATGTCCCTCTCCGAATAATACATCTATATCTTTTTGCGCAAGATGAACGTGTTTATTTGATAGTGCTATTGGTAATTTAGTTTTCATTTTAATTTGTCCTCCTAATTTAACTGACTATAAGATTATATATAGGAAGACGAAACAAAACAACGAATTATTTCTTATTAATTATTAAGAAATTCTTAAGATTTTCTTTAGATTTGCTTTACTTCATCAAGAATCTTGAAGAAATCAGGATTTGAAACAGCTATACATTCAATATTATCTATTTCTGTATCACCGTCGGCAAAGCCTCCTGCAAGCGCAAGCATCATGCCCATTCTGTGGTCTCCGTAGGTCTTTACAGCTGCACCGGAAAGCTTTCTTGTTCCTCCAATTACCATGCCGTCATCTCTAGGTGTTATTTCAGCACCCATTTTGGAAAGCTCGTCGCAGACTGCAGCTATTCTGTCTGTTTCCTTAACTTTAAGTTCCTCAGCATCGCTGATTACAGTAGTTCCGTCTGCAAATACAGCAGCAAGAGCAATTATTGGAATTTCATCTATTATCCTTGGAATTATATCTCCGTTGATTTCTATCCCCTTTAAATTGCTTCCCTTGATTCTAATATTGCCAATAGGCTCCTCATTTTCAAGTCTTTCATTTTCGATTTTTA
>JAUVAG010000213.1 GCA_030591825.1 Dethiosulfatibacter sp. | reverse complement strand
CTCTAGATCTCATGAATTGACTCAACTATAATTGTGTCTTAAAACTAGGAGGAAATTATGAAAAATCTTTACAAATCAAAACTTACGAATGCAGAAGAAGCAGTAAAAATCGTAAAATCAAACGACAGAGTAGTATTGGGGCACTGCGTTGGTGAACCTCAAATTCTTGTAGATGCACTTATGAATAGAAAAGAAGAACTAAGAAATGTTGAAATAGTACATATGGTTCCACTGGGAAAATCAAAATACTGCTCAGAGAATATGGACGGCCACTTCAGACACAACGGCATATTCATGGGAGGACCAACTAGGAAAAGTCTTCATAATGGTTTTTCGGACTATACACCATGCTTTTTCTTTGAAGTACCAAGACTTTTTGAAAAGGGCTACCTGCCAGTAGATGTTGCAATGATTACAGTAAGCACTCCTGATGAGCATGGTTACGTAAGTCTTGGAACTTCGGTAGATTATTCATTGATGGCTGCGAAGAAAGCTAAGATTCTAATAGCAGAAGTAAACGACAGGATGATAAAGACCTACGGAAATTCCTTCATCCATATATCTGAAATAGACCATATCATCGAGTCAAGCTATGAACTGCCAACACTTGAACCAAAACCCATCACAGATCTTGGAAGAATAATAGGTGAAAATTGTGCTCAGCTTATAGAAGACGGTTCAACACTTCAACTTGGAATAGGTTCAATACCAGATGCAGTACTTCTTTTCCTTAAGGATAAAAAAGATCTTGGAATACATTCTGAAATGATATCCGATGGTGTTGTTGATCTTTTCAATGCTGGAGTAATAACAAACGACCAGAAGAGCATCAATAAAGGCAAGATGATAGTAACCTTCCTCATGGGTACACAAAAACTTTATGATTTTGCACACAATAATCCAGAACTGGAAATGCACCCGGTAGACTATACAAATAATCCTTCAGTTGTGAGTCAAAACAGTAAAATGGTTTCAATCAATTCATGTGTTCAATTAGATCTTATGGGACAGATAAACTCAGAAACAATAGGACCAAAGCAGTTCAGTGGCGTAGGCGGACAGGTTGACTTTGTCAGAGGAGCAAGTATGTGTCCAGATGGAAAGTCCATTATAGCAATACCTTCAACAGCAAAAGGTGGCAAGGTGTCCAGAATAGTACCTACCCTAGATGAAGGATCTGCAGTTACAACATCAAGAAATGATGTGAATTATGTTGTGACGGAATTCGGAGTAGCTGATCTTAGAGGAAAGACACTGAAACAAAGAGCAGAAGCATTAATCAATATAGCCCATCCCGATTTCAGAGAAGATTTGAAAAAAGCTATGCACGCAGGAGGATAATTGTATGAAGAATAAAGGTATAATTGCATTAATTGCAGGATTTATGATAAACATGTCCTTTGGAGTATTGTATTCTTGGAGCATATTCTCACTGAACCTTACGGAAACACTGGGTTGGTCAAAAACAAGTGCCGCACTTCCTTACACCACTGCCATATTCATGTTCGCACTGATGATGATTCCGGCAGGAAAGCTTCAGGACAGGTTCGGAGGAAAAAAGATTGCTGCTCTAGGAGGATTATTGACTGGAACAGGATTTATTCTTTCAAGCATATTTACAAGCGTACAGGGAATGTGCATCACCTTTGGAATGCTTACAGGCTCTGGAATAGGAATAGGTTATGCAGCCGTAACACCATCTGTTGTAAAATGGTTTGACGACAGCAAGAAAGGTCTAATAACAGGCATTGTTGTAAGCGGATTCGGACTTTCAACAATCTACATGGCCCCTTTAACGAACTGGATGATCAAGAGCTTCGGAATTTTCACTTCATTTAGAACTCTGGGAATCGCATTCATAATACTAGTAACAATACTGTCTCAGTTCTTGTTCGAAAAAGAAACCCCGGAAAGCAAAATAACTGAAATGACTACGAATGATATATCATGGAAAGACATGATCCGAACCAAGGAATTCATCATGCTTTGGATTATGTTTGCATCAGGAGCACTTGGAGGACTAATGATAATCGGCCATCTTTCAAAGATTGCAGTGATACAGTTGGGAAGCAATGTAGGATTCATACTTGTTGCACTTACAGCAATATTCAACGCAACAGGAAGACCAATTTCAGGAGTAATGTCCGACAAGATAGGCAGAACCAAAGCAATGATCATACTATCAATGGCACAGGGTATCATATTCCTCTTTTTCGGAAAGCTTAACACCTTCCCAGCCTTGATGTTTGGAGCAGCTGTAGTAACCTTCACCTATGGAGGAAATTTCGCAGTTTATCCATCAGCTATTTCCGACATGTTCGGCAAGAAAAACTTCGGCCTCAACTATGGAATACTTTTCTCAGCATGGGGTCTTGGTGGAGTTGCCGGTCCATTGCTTGCAGGTAAAGTAGTAGACATATTCGGCAGCTATACTTCAGCCTATATCATGGCTGCAGCCCTTAGCATATTCTCATCTGCAATAGGAATTATACTTTATAAAATGGAGAAAAAAGGAAGCAGTTCACTTTCACGTCAGACATCGTAGCCAAAAGCTCAGCCACTTCACCAGGTCACTGGCATACGAGCTTGAATCACACTACATAAACACCACCCTTCCCCACACCAGAGATGAATTCAAAAATAGAGCCTATTTCGGCTCTATTTTTATTTCTGCATTAACCATGGCGATTATTTTTTTCAAGATATCCTCTGGTAACGCTTCTATTCTTTTTATCTTTCTTGCATTTCTGTCTATGGATTTAATATGTTCACAAAGAATATATCCCCTTGTTTCTGTTCTATCATCAAGTGGTATGTGCAAAGGGAAATCATTGTCTGAATTTGTTATGGGCAAAACCATAAAAAAATTCGTGTAATGATTAAAGGTTTCATTGCTTATGACTACTGCAGGCCTGAATCCTGACTGTTCATAACCAAGGGTAGGGTTGAAATCAAATATGTTTACTTCATCATTCCGCATTTTGTTTCCTCTCAAAATACTCATCCTTAAGCATGGAAAAAACCATCTGATCAAGGTATCCCCTTTCGCTCTTGTAGGACTGTCTGTGAGTTCCCTCATGGAAAAGTCCAAGGCTTGTGTAGAGCTTGATTCCTATTTCATTATCGGGATAGACATCAAGCCAGAAACGGTTCATTTTAAGGTTCTCGAAGCAGAACTTCAGTATTCCTTCCATGACCTCTTTTCCGTAGCCCTTTCCCTTTTCAGTTATTGCTATCCTTCTAAGCTCAAATACTTCAGAGCTTTTGTCAAAACGTATGAGGCAATATCCAACCAATTGGTCATCTTCCTTTTTCTTGAATGTAAGAAGATAAGTAGAGTCGCTTCCTATTTCTTCAAGATGTTGCTCATAGGTTCCCTGCCATATGAAGTCCCTGTTTTCAGGATCCTCTTCCATTGTTATGACACGATCTATTTCAAATTCCACTGCTTCAAATACACTTAATCTTTCCGTTTCAAATATTTTTTCCAATTCATCCATTATATTCCTCCAATTTGATTCATTATTTCTTCAATTCTATTTTACAATCTATTTCAAATTAAAAAGTTTTTCAATTCACTTCCTATATATAAGAGTAATATCCAGGACTTCAATTGTCAACACCCTGCTCCCGTTCGTTAATAGAGGACAATTTCTACAACTCTTGTGAATCCACACACATATTGGAGAATTAACTGTTTTAGAGAAATTAACCTTCGACAAAACACAGGTGTTATTGTATCATAGATTAAAATGACCAAAAATAAAGGAGGATATAAATGTCAAAAATTACCGAAATCAGATGGCATGGAAGAGGCGGACAAGGTGCGAAAACAGCATCATTACTTCTAGCCGATGTTGCTTTTAACACAGGAAAATATGTACAGG
>JAUVAG010000081.1 GCA_030591825.1 Dethiosulfatibacter sp. | reverse complement strand
TTTGATTAAGATAGAATGGCTTATGGTATAAATAGAATGCTGTGGTGTTTCATTAAAAAAGTGGTTATTGCTGATAGATTGGCGATTTTCGTGAATTTTGTTTATAATAATCCAAGTAATCATAAAGGAATAACTCTTGTTATTGCAACGGTGTTTTTTTCTTTTCAAATTTATTGTGATTTTTCAGGATACTCTGATATAGCAATTGGTGCTGCAAAAATAATGGGCTTTGATTTAATGGAAAATTTCAAGAAGCCGTATTTTTCCAAGTCAATAAGCGAATTCTGGAACAGGTGGCATATATCTCTTTCATCATGGTTCAGAGACTATGTGTATATTTCATTAGGTGGAAACAGAGTGAAGCTGTCCAGACATCACATTAATCTTTTCATTACATTTTTGGTTAGTGGATTATGGCATGGTGCAAATTGGACATTTGTGTTTTGGGGAGGACTCCATGGTTTATATTTAATGGTTGGAATTATACTTAAACCTTTAAATACTGGAATTAAAAATCGTATTGGAATAAAAAAACATCCACTGATACTAAAGTTCTTTCAAGTGATTACGACCTTCAGTCTGGTGACTTTTTCATGGATATTTTTTAGAGCAAATAGTATGAAGGATGCTTTTTACATATCAGGCAATTTGTTTTCCGATATTGGACAGTGGACAAATGTATCATATATAGTAAAAAGCATAAGTAGTTGCGGATTGACTAAATGGGAATTCATATTTTCTCTGATGTCCATTTGTATACTGGAGTTGGGTCATCTTCTGGACAGGGATAACAGACTTATTGATAAGCTCAATGAAGCGCCATTGGTATTAAGGTGGTCAAGTTATTATCTTCTTATAATTACAATATTGGTTATGGGGGTTAGTGGAGATGCAAGTGAATTTATTTATTTCCAATTTTAAAAAGAAAATAGCTGATTTCAAAAAAACAACAACTATTGAATTTAGACATGGTTCGATATTTTTTCTAGTCTTGATATTAATACTAACGTTAATTGGGAACTATTTTGAACTGAATAGCATATCCCAGGAAAGTGACAACTTTTATCCTAAAATGAGATGGAATGAGTTTTATGAACTGGAAAATGAAAGTGTTGATATTTTATTTATTGGTTCATCACATGCCTGCCAGAGTTTTGATCCGGAAATATTCGATTCGGAACTGGGTATTAGAACTTTTAATCTTGGAAGTGCATTTCAATCATTGAGCACAAGTTATTATGTCCTAAAAGAGTGTATGAGTTATCAAAATCCAAAAGTGATATTTTTGGAAGTATATTGGAAAGTGATGGAAAAAGATCTTAATGACAAGCAGTTGTTTTATAACTATAATTATATGAAAGAATCCAATATAAAAAAAGACATATATAATGATTTATTTGATTACCGTGAAAAGATTAAAGATGGTGTTAAAATTTTGAAATACAAGGACAATTTCAATGCATTTTTGAATAATAAATTCAGTGCCATGATTACCGGGATTATGAACAATAAAGCTCAAAGTAGTATCCTTGCCGAGGACAAAAATGATGACGGGGAATACTATAAAGGGAAAGGTTTTATTTATAACAATAAGACTGTCAATTCTGAAGACCTGGTAAACAAGAACGAATTTAAAAATTATTCTATTGATCTGGATAATATTAGCGCACTTGAATTGAGTTACTTTGATGAAATCATATTTCTTTGTAAAGAAAGCAATATAGATTTAATACTGGTAACTGCACCTATGCCTGAAATATCAGTTGAAAATATTGACAATTATGATAAATTTCATGATTATATTGAATTTATTGCAGAATCAAATAAATTGGAGTATTTGGATTATAATCTTCATATGGAAGGTATAGAATTTGATGTTAGTGATTTTAAAGATGATAATCATCTAAATTATACAGGTGTGATTAAATTCAACAATCATTTAATTGATTATTTGACAGACTTGATTAGTTCAAACAGGAAGTTCTCTTTACATTATAAAAATGAGGGTATATAATTTATATATACCTTCATTTTTTAAAAACTCAGAAAAGCTAAATATGAAATTCCTACTTTATAAACCCTTACGTTGCAACCCTACTATAATAACCCTTACTTTATAACCACTACTTTAAAATACCACTCAAAAAACTTGCTATAATATCCTAATTCTAATACAGAAAATACTTACAAGTATATTGACCATTCAAATTCGCTCCCAAGCGGGTGTATAAATTTCCATATAAGGAGAACGGTATGAAAAGAGGATTGAGAACATTAGCCCTCATCGTGGCGGACATAGTCCTTTTGGTAATTTCCATATATGTTTCGTTCATGTTGAGATTCGGGGGAGAGGTACCTGCTTTTTACGGAGAGACCCTTAGAAATATGATAGTCAGCATAATATTCATAAAACTCATAATTCTATACTTTTTCAAACTATACAAGAGCCTCTGGGCATATGCATCCATTGAGGAGCTTATAGAGATAGTTGAAGGGGTGTTTTTGGCAAACGCTGCTTTCATAGTATTTATGTTTTTCATAGAGATAAACATTCCAAGGAGCGTATTCGTACTCATTGCCGTATTTGACACGATTTTCCTGGGCGGGACAAGGTTGAGCTACAGGATTTATAGAAGATACAGAACCTATGGCAATATCTTCAGCAAGGAAAATAAAAAGAGGATAATGATTATTGGAGGAGGAGTTGCGGGTACAATGACCATCAGAGAGCTAAGGAGCAGAAGCTACGAACTGGGAGAGCCCGTAGTTATTATTGACGATGATCCCTGTAAGAAGGGGAAAACCGTAAACAACATACCCGTTGCGGGAAACAGACACGACATTACACGCATAGCGGAACACAAAGATATAGACGAAATAATCATAGCCATGCCTTCCGCTTCAAGGAGAGAACTAAAGATTATAATTGAAGAATGCAAAAAGACGAACTGCAAGCTTTTGATACTTCCGGGAGTATACGAAATAATAAATGGAAAGGTGAATATTTCAAATATCAGGGAAGTGCAGATCGAGGACCTTCTGGGAAGGGAAGAGATAAAGCTCGACACCGAACATATAAATGAATTCATCAGAAACAAAAGAGTTATGGTTACGGGAGGAGCGGGATCCATAGGCTTTGAGCTTGCAAGACAGATAGCGAAATATAATCCAAGCAAGCTTATCCTTGTTGACATAAATGAAAACGGACTCTATGATGTACAGCACGAGTTGGACTGGCAGTACAACAGGGAAAAACTCACCCTTGACTTTGTTGCAAAGATGGGGTCAATAAGGGATGAAGACAGGCTGAATTACCTTTTCAACAAATACAGGCCTGAAATCGTCTTCCATGCGGCGGCCCACAAGCATGTGCCCATGATGGAAGAAAATCCCCATGAGGCGATCAAGAACAATATATTCGGCACCCTTAACCTTGTAAGGATAGCAGACAAATACAAGGTGGAAAAATTCGTTCAGATATCGACGGATAAGGCGGTGAACCCCACAAATATTATGGGTGCGACAAAGAGGATATGCGAGCTGATCATAAGGACATACGATGCCGGGAGTGATACGGAATTTGCCGCAGTGCGCTTCGGCAACGTACTTGGAAGCAACGGAAGTGTAATACCTCTGTTCAAGAAGCAGATAGAGAAAGGCGGGCCTGTAACGGTGACCCATTCCGAGATAATTAGGTACTTCATGACAATACCGGAAGCTTCCCAGCTGGTGCTCCAGGCAGGAGCAATGGCGGAAGGCGGAGAGATATTCGTTCTGGACATGGGAGAGCCTGTAAAGATACTTACACTTGCAGAGGATCTCATAAAGCTTTCAGGATTCATACCCTACGAAGACATAAATATAACGATTACGGGACTTAGACCTGGAGAAAAGCTTTTCGAAGAACTCCTTTTAAATGAAGAAGGAATAAAGGAGACATTGCACAAGAAGATATATATAGGAAAGCCATACTTCATGGAAATGAATTACCTCACCTATCAGCTCAACAACCTGAGGGACATCATAGACAACCAAAACGGCAAAAATTTAAAAAAATCACTTCAAACACTGGTTCCTGAATACAAGCCTGAAAACCAGGGAGATGTGGGAAAAGTAGTGGAATTCAAAAATAGCAGCAAGGCAATAGTGGAAAAATGATGAAATAGAGTTCAAATTGGAGATGAAAATCGTGATTATTTTAGGAAGAAAACATATATCTTTTTCTCCTCCTGATATAACCCGGGAAGAAATTGATGAAGTTGAAAATGTTTTGAAATCAGGATGGATAACCACAGGACCGAAAACAAAGGAATTCGAAAGGAAAATAGCTGAATACATTGGAGTCAACAAGGCCGTATGTCTTAATTCCGCTACTGCCGCCATGGAGCTGACACTTCGCATATTAGGCATTGGTCCGGGGGATGAGGTTATAACTTCTGCATATACATATACAGCTTCTGCTTCGGTAATAGACCATGTAGGGGCAAAAATCGTTTTGGTGGATACTGCTCCTGATTCCTTTGAAATGGATTATTCAAAACTGGCCGATTCAATTACAGAAAAAACAAAGGCTGTGATAGCTGTGGATTTGGCGGGAAGAATATGTGACCATGATGCAATTTATGAAGTTATAGAAAGCAAAAAAGAACTGTTCAAGTCCAATAATGAAATTCAAGAATTATTCAATAGAGTTATTGTATTGACTGATTCGGCTCACGGATTTGGAGCAATGAGAAAGGGCCTGGTAAGTGGTCAAATTGCCGACTTTACGTGCTTCTCATTCCATGCAGTCAAGAACCTTACAACTGCTGAAGGTGGAGCTGTTGTATGGAGAAACGATTTGGGACTGGATGATGAAGGGATTTACAAGGAGTTTATGCTCTACAGTCTCCATGGCCAGTCAAAGGATGCACTTGCCAAGAATCAAAAAGGTACATGGGAATATGACATTATCCATACCGGCTATAAATACAATATGACAGATATTCTTGCAAGTCTGGGTCTTGTGCAGTTAAGCAGATATGATGGATTCCTGGACAGACGCAGACAAATCATTGGAATATATGATGAAATGCTTAAACCACTGATAGTGGAAAGCTTTAAGCATTTCGGAGATGACTATGCTTCGACTGGACATCTTTATCTTTTGAGAATACCTGGAATCGATGAAGCGGAGAGAAATGAAATTATTAAAGAAATGGCTGAAGACGATATAATATGCAATGTGCATTACAAGCCTCTGCCCATGTTTACAGCTTACAGGAATCTGGGGTTTGATATAAAGGATTACCCTAATGCATTCAACATGTACAAGAATGAGATATCACTTCCTCTTCATACACTCCTTAGTGATGACGATGTGGTCTATGTGGCTCAACGGTTGAAGATGATTCTTGAAAGATTGACAGGTATTTATTAAATAGTGAATTCGTGGAAAGGGGTGTAAACTATGAAAAAAGTATTAGTATTGGGAGTTGCAGCAGTCCAAATGGACGCTATACTGGTGCTGAAGGAGCTGGGTTGTGAAACATTTGCCTGTGCCATGGCCAAGGATGGACCGGGAGCAGATGCAGCGGACCATTTTCATATCATCGATATACTTGATATGGAAAAGGTCATTGAACATATAGGCAAATATGATATAGATGCAGTTTATTCAGTAGGTTCGGACATTGCCATGCGGGTATCCAGTCAGATAAGTGAAAAGCTGTCCTTGCCCCATTTTGTATCATCCAAAACGGCAACCATATGCAAAAATAAAGAGATGATGAGAGAGACTCTTGGCAGTGACTTTCAAGGGAATGTTTCTTTTCAGGTTATTGAAGACGAAAATATTTATCCTGATCTGGACATGCCTTATATAATGAAGCCTTCCAATTCTCAGGGGCAGAGAGGAATATATCTCATAAACTCCTGGGATGAGTATCGGGAGAATTTCCAGACCGTAAAAAAACTCTCCCGCTCTGGAAAGGTCATAGTGGAGAAGTATGTTGACGGACCGGAAATATCGGTGAATGCCTACATGGTCGATGGTAAATTGCGTTTTATGTTTGTTTCCGACAGGGAAACATGGCCTCAATATACTGGACT
>JAUVAG010000136.1 GCA_030591825.1 Dethiosulfatibacter sp. | reverse complement strand
TACAAATCTTCCGTCCAGAGAATCAGGCGATGTGCATCCCATGCGCTAAGGAACATAGCAAACCTAGGTCTCGAGGACAATCTCAGTGAATATTTCCAGAAATATTCAAACTCACTCTTTGGATTCGAAGCTGTTAAGTATGAAATGGACCATATTCGGGGATTGCGAGAGGATGGAGGCAAAATCAATGTCAAAAACTTTTTGACAAACCTGATAGATTTATCCAAGGATTACTAAAATTATGAAAACGTTATTTTTTATCTGAAGTTTTATGAAACATTTTGAAGTCTGATGAAACTACCCGCTATTATAAATACATAGTAATAAATAAATTTTTCTAGGAGGATTTTTTATGGACAATGTAGTAGAGCACTATGGTATGTTATCATTAGTTCCCCCACTCATCGCAATTGTATTGGCATTTACTACCAAGCAGGTTATACCTGCATTATTCGCAGCAATATGGGGTGGCGCAATAATACTTACAGGTAATCCACTTTCAGGATTTGCTTTAACTATTGAGAAATATATTGCAGGTTCAATAGCAAACCCTTGGAATGCAGGTATCATCGTATTTGACATGGCTCTCGGTGGAACAATCGGAATAGTAGCCAAGTCCGGAGGCGCCAAGGCCATTGCAGACTGGCTAGGAACGAAAGCCAAAAGCGCCAAAAGCGGTATGGTTGCAACTTGGGCAATGGGTCTATTAATCTTCTTCGATGACTATTCAAACACACTTCTTGTTGGAACAACAATGAGACCACTTACGAAATGGGACTCCTAAGAGATGCTTTCAATTCAATCGGAGTAGAGGTAAATGTCTATGGAGCATTCCTTCAGTCAATTCCTTTCAGATTCTACAGTCTTATCATGGTCGGATTCGTTCTTATGATCTGTTTCACAGGAAAAGACTACGGTCCAATGCTTAAAGCCGAAGCAAGAGCAAGACAAACAGGAAAACTCATAGCAGACGGTGCTATTCCACTGGCATCAAAAGAACTTACCGAAATGGAAATAAGCGATGAAATTCCTCTAAGAATGAGGAATGCTATCGTTCCTATATTGACAGTTATAGCTTTCGTTGTAATTGGACTTTATGTAAATGGCAGAGGTGCAATACTTGCAAACGACAACACTGCACTTATTGAGCAAATAAAGGATACTCCTTTTGCATTCACTGTAATAAGAGATGCTCTTGGATATTCAAATGCTTCAGTAGCTATGATGTGGGCTTCATTTGCAGGTACAATAGTAGCTTTCACAATGGTTCTTACACAAAAAATACTTACATTCAGAGAAACAATGGATGCATGGGTTGATGGTGCAAAATCCCTGGTAATAGCAGTATTCGTCCTTGTGCTTGCATGGGGAATAGGAAGCGTTGCAAAGGATCTTGGAACAACTAAATTCCTAATAAGCATATTAAGCGGAAAGATTTCTCCAAATGTTATACCTATGGTAGTTTTCCTTCTTGGATGTCTAATAGCATTCTCAACAGGAACTTCATGGGGAACTACAGCATTGATGATGCCTATAGCTGTACCACTAGTATATGAACTAAGCGGTGGAGACACTGGCGTACTTCTTTACGCTACAATCGGTGCAGTATTTACAGGAGCAGTTTTCGGAGACCACTGTTCACCAATATCAGATACTACAATCATGAGTTCGATGGCTGCAGCATCAGACCACATTGACCACGTTAAAACTCAGATGCCATATGCAGTAACAGCAGCAACAGTAGCCGTTGCAGTTGGATACCTTCCAGCAGCAGTTCTTGGTATCAATCCATTCATATCCGTAATAGCCGGATGGGCAATATGTTACGCAATAATCAAAGTCAAAGGTCAACGTCCGGAAGATTATGTAATTCCTGAGAAGATACAAAAACAAGCATAACAAGAATTTAATATTCATACTATATACAAATTAACAATTTATGAGGTATGACAATGTAAAAGAAAATCGGACTGTAGTTATCTACAGTCCGATTTTTATTTGATCCCTTTATTAGCTTGGACAAAAATACAAAAAGAACCGTCCCTTTTGTATTTTTGCTTACTCTGCTTCGTAGATAAGTCTGTTTTCAGAGTTTTCTGAAATGAATATCTTTTCTATCTCGTCGTCTATGAGGTTTTCTATATCTTTGTCGTAACGTATCCTTGCACTTATACTGCAGTTGGAGCTCAAGACTCTAGGCACCGGCATAAGCTCGATGTTGATATCCATAGATTTTGCCTTTCTACTGAACTTCATAGCCCCCGAATGCGTAAAAAACAGTATATTATACTCCATGCTATTTCCTCGCACTCAATGTATAAAACTCCCCTTCTTCCGATATTCCAACACTATACTTAAATTTCTCTAGATATCTCTTTACATTTATCCTTGCCGTTTTATTGTCTACCACTATGTCCACACCCTTAGGGTTTTCTTCCAAAGCCTTCTTGGTCATAAGTACTGGTTGTGGGCAGCTCATGCCACATGTATCTATTTTATGCATGTTTCACCTCTCCTTTCGTTTTTCCCTTATTATCTGTTTTTGCAATAAGTTCCGAGTTAAGCATTGATATAGCCCCTACTAATGCAAAACATACCACCACTGCTATCTTACCATTCAAAGAAGGTCCGCTTGGACTTGCAGCAAGGCCAAAATTATGGCATAGTGCAGCTCCAACAATAAGTCCCATTACTGTTATAGCAGAGTCTGTATTTCCCTCTCCTACAAGTATGAGCTGTCTCAATGGGCATCCTCCAAGTAGTACCGAAGCCCATCCCACAAGACCCATTCCAACCATGTTCCACAAGCCATCAGTATGTGCAACAGGCTGACCTTCAAATCCAAGGTTGAAATAACCAAGTAAAAGGTTTCCAACAGCCGCAAAAACTATTATTGATATGAATCCTGCCAAAAGATAACTATCTCTAAAAAGAATCATATCTCTAGTTCCTCCAACCATGCAAAGCCTTGTCTTCTGGGACAGTGCTCCAACCAAAAGTCCTGCCGCCAGTGATATAAAAATAGGCGCATAGGCTGCTCCAGGTCCTTTTTCACTAAAAAACACGAATCCAGGTGCAACAGCCAGAAGAATGAAAAGTCCAATATTCATAACCGGGAACATGTATCCTTCGGATTTTATCATCTTGTAATTTCTCTTAAGATTGAATCCCTTGTTGAGGAAAAATACTCCTGCAAATATTCCAACTATAAACCCTACAAGACCGAATATTGCGTTAAGGTCTCCTCCGCCAAGTCTCAAGACCATCCTCAATGGACATCCCAGGAACATTAGTGCTCCTATCATTACTGTCATTCCAAGAACAAACCTTGTAAAAGGTGATGATCCTCCCCTTGATTCAAATTCCCCGTTTTTCACTGCAAGAATAAATGCTCCAAGAACAAGTCCTATAATTTCAGGTCTTATATACTGTACAACAGCAGCCCTATGAAGACCTATTCCTCCTGCAATGTCCCGTAAAAAACATGCAATACAGAAACCCATATTGGCTGGATTTCCAAAATAAACAAGAGCCACCGATACTAGTCCGATGATTCCACCTGTTATTATTATTCCTTTTTTACCATTCATTTTAAAACCTCCATAAATTAATAACAATTTCCTAATTCAGTTTATCAGCAGTTTATCCTTAAGTGAAATAAGAATTACAAATAGTAAAATTTCCAGTATTAAAAAAAATTATACGGTTTGTATTTACTGATTCTTGATAATATAATCAGAATTAGAAAACTTAGAGGCGGTTAAAATGAAAAACATATATTTGGACAATGGTGCAACATCATTTCCCAAGGCTCCAGGCGTTGCAGAAAGCATGTCCCATTATCTCTTAAACATAGGATGCAACGTGAACAGAGGCGCCTATGATTCGTCCCTGGAAGCTGAAAACATAGTCTACGAAACAAGAGAGCTCATATGTGAACTCTTCAATTTTCACAAGCCGGAAAATGCAATATTCACAAAAAACATAACTGAAAGTCTTAATATAATATTGAAGAGCCTTCTAAAAAAAGGAGACCATATAATAGTCTCTTCAATGGAGCATAATGCTGTAATGAGGCCCCTTAGCTCTCTTGCTGAAAGAGAAGTTGAATTTTCAAAAGTTCCTTGCAATGAAGTTGGTCAGCTAAATCCTGAAGATATAAGGGCTTTCATAAGACCTGAGACAAGGGCTGTTGTAATGACTCACGGCTCAAATGTATGTGGTACTATAATCGACATTGAACGGGTAGGCAAAATCTGTAAGGAAAACAACCTCTATTTCATAGTTGACACTGCACAAACTGCGGGCTTCACAGATATAGATTTTGAAAAAACCAATGCCGACATAATTGCCTACACTGGACACAAAAGCCTTCTTGGTCCCCAGGGAATGGGGGGATTCATAGTTGGAGACAAGATACTAAAGGAAATGTCCACCTTCATTGAAGGTGGCACGGGAAGCGCATCTGAAATGGAAATACATCCACGGTATATGCCCGACAAGTTTGAGGCAGGCACCATGAACATACCTGGAATATACGGCCTCAATGCCGCACTAAAATACCTGACTCATGGAAAAATCAAGGAAATCAGGGAAAAGGAGCTCTATCTGCTTGATGGCTTCCTAAAAGACATATATAATATAGATGGAATAAAACCTGTTGGCCTAGATTCAATAACGGGAAGAACAGCCCTTGTGTCAATAGACTTCCTTGAAAATGACAATGGCATGGTTTCACATATCCTGAACAAGGAATACGGAATAATGACAAGATGCGGACTTCACTGCGCACCATCGGCCCACAAGACACTGGGAACCTTTCCCAATGGTACCGTAAGGTTTAGCTTCAGCCATTTCAATACCATTGAAGAGGTCAAACATGTCATTGATAACATAAACAAGGTGCTCAAGAAAGCAGCTATGCTGCGTTAACCGGGTCACGCTTCATGTGACCATAGCGGTTATTAAGAGGTCGTAGAAAGTTTCCTTAACGGCGTAATACCAACGCTTCAAGGGATTACGCATTTTTAACTT
>JAUVAG010000105.1 GCA_030591825.1 Dethiosulfatibacter sp. | reverse complement strand
AGAATATTATTGGATGAGAGAAAGAATTATTAATGCCATAGAAAAGTCCAGGGAATATGGATGGCTTGGAGAAAATATTAAAAACAGCGGTCATAATTTCGATATAAGACTGGTTTCCGGAGCAGGATCCTATGTTTGCGGAGAAGGATTTGCACTTTGTGAATCATTGGAAGGAAAACCCGGAATACCAAGATCAAAACCTCCGTATGTTAAGCAGGCAGGTTATCTTCAACTTCCAACACTTATAATAAATGTAGAGACACTTGCTGCAGTTACAACTGTATTAAAAAATGGAAGTGAAATATTTACCGAACAGGGTACAGAAGGAAGTCCTGGAACAAAGGTTGTATGCATAAGCGGTAAGGTTAAAAAATCCGGAGTTTATGAAGTTCCCTTTGGAATATCAATGATGGAAATGATAAATGGGCTTGCTGGAGGAGTTATAGATAACAGAAAAATAAGCTTTGTACAAATTGGCGGAGCTTCAGGAGGAATTCTTCCTGCCTCTAAAATAGATATAAACTATGATTATGAATCATTTACTGATCTTGGCATGGGAATAGGTTCCGGAGCTGTAGTGGTGGCTGATGATACCGATGATATAGTGGAATATACAAGTACGGTACAGGAGTTCTTTTCCCATGAAAGCTGCGGTAAATGTACTCCATGCAGGGAAGGAAACAAGCAGCTCAAAAGAATATTGAAGAGATTCATGGATAACAGGGGAACTGAAGATGACATTGCAAACTATAAAAGGATTGTTAAAACCATGGAAATTGCTTCTCTCTGTGGTAGTGGTAAAACTGAAGCTGTACCTTTAAATAATGCAATGGAATATTTCGAGGATGAATTTCGCAAAAGAATTATAAAATAGAAAGACGGTCTGGACAAATGTCCAGACCGCTTTCTATTTCTTTATTTCTTATGTAAATCCTTTCAGAATCAATATTTTCAACAAACTGGTTGTAAATGAATGATTTGAAGGATAAAATAGATTATATGAAATTTTTGTAAAAAAACGCAAAAAAACATGTACACAAATTATTTATTTGTGTTATACTAATTGTAATTTACGGCCGAATAGTATAACACATTGAAGGAGCGGTTGTATGCAAGATGATAAAATAGAGATGTTTGTAGTCTCCGATTCCATTGGGGAAACAGGGGAGTTGGTAGCTCAGGCAGCCAAGATTCAGTTTAATGATTCAGTAGGTGCAATTAGAAAGTTTTCATTTGTTCTTGATAAGGAACAGATGGATGAAATAGTTGAACTGGCAAAAGAAAAGAAATGTATTATTATATATACCCTTGTAATGAGTGAAGAGAAGGAATATTTTAAACAGATTGCCGAGGAAAACAATATTAAAGCAATTGACCTATTAGGTCCAATCATAAAACCCTTGGAGGAGCTTACAGGCATGAAGCCTAAAAGGGAAGCTGGTCTTAATAGAAGGCTTACATCATACTATTTTGACAAAATCGAAGCAATAGAATTTGCAGTGAAGTATGACGATGGGAAAGACCCTAGAGGATTTAAAAAGGCCGATGTTGTACTAATAGGAGTTTCAAGAACTTCCAAAACTCCACTGAGCATGTATTTGGCCAACAAGAACCTCAAGGTGGCAAACCTGCCGCTTGTTCCTGAAGTAAAGCCTGCGGAAGAAATATTTCAGATATCGCACAAAAAAATAATCGGTTTGACAAATAGTCCGGAGGTTCTTAATACTATCAGAAGGGAAAGACTGAAGGACATGGGAGTTAGAAGTAATTCTTCATATGCAGATTTAAACAGGATACTGACGGAACTTGAGTATGCAGACAGAATTTTTCAAAGAATCAAATGTCCAGTAATCAATGTTTCCCACAGAGCTATTGAAGAAACTGCAAACATAATAATATCAATAATTTCAAAAAATAATAAATAGTTTTTACATTTAGGAGGAAATTTACATGGAAAAGAAATGGGTATATTTGTTTAAGGAAGGGGAAGCATCGAAGAAGGCTCTTCTAGGAGGAAAAGGTGCAAACCTTGCAGAAATGACTAATATTGGTCTGCCTGTACCTTTTGGATTCACAGTAACTACAGATGCTTGTGCAGAATTCTACAACCAGGGAGAAAAGTTTTCTGATGAGATTAAAAAACAGGTCAATGAATGCATGAACGTCATTGAAGGACAGTCTGGAAAGAAATTTGGAGATATCAAGGATCCACTTCTTGTATCTGTAAGATCAGGTGCTGCAATATCAATGCCTGGTATGATGGATACAATACTGAATCTTGGTCTTAACGATGATGCTGTTATTGGCCTTGCTACAAAAACTGGAAATGAAAGATTTGCCTACGACAGTTACAGAAGATTCATTCAAATGTTCAGTGATGTTGTTCTTTCAGTTCCGAAGTATCTGTTTGAAAATGTACTTGATGACGCTAAGGAAGAAAATGGATATGAAAGCGATACAGAGCTTTCTTCTGAAAACCTGAAAAAGATTGTTGAAGAATACAAGGCTATATATAAAAAAGAAGTAAGAAAGGATTTCCCTCAGGATCCCAACGAGCAGCTTGAAATGGCAATAAATGCCGTATTCAGTTCATGGAACAATGCAAGGGCGATTACTTACAGGAATATACACAACATGTCTCACTCAATGGGTACTGCCGTAAACGTTCAGTCAATGGTTTTCGGAAACATGGGAGATGATTCAGGTACAGGAGTTGCATTCTCAAGAAACCCAGCTACAGGTGAAAACAAACTCTTTGGAGAATTCCTAATGAATGCTCAGGGAGAGGATGTTGTTGCTGGAATAAGAACACCGAAGACAATAGATGAGCTTAACGAGATCATGCCTGAAATATTTACTCAGTTCAAGGATATTACCGAAAGACTAGAGAAGCACTACAAGGATATGCAGGATATAGAATTCACAATAGAAAAAGGAAAGCTCTTCATTCTCCAGACAAGAAATGGAAAGAGAACGGCTGATGCTGCTTTAAGATCTGCTGTAGAAATGGTTGGAGAAGGTTTAATAAACAAGACTGAAGCACTGCTTAGAATAGAGCCTTCGTCACTTGACCAGTTACTTCACCCTACATTTGATGAAGCTACAATGAAGGAAGCGGAAGCCTTGACAAAAGGTCTTCCAGCATCGCCGGGTGCTGCTTCTGGAAAAGTATTCTTTACAGCAAGTGAAGCGGTATCTGCTGTTGGGAAAGGAATAGATGTAATCCTTGTTAGAAAGGAAACTTCACCTGAAGATATAGAAGGAATGAACGTGGCAAATGGAATCCTTACTGCAAGAGGTGGAATGACATCCCATGCTGCAGTTGTTGCCAGAGGAATGGGCAAGTGCTGTGTTGCAGGATGTGATGAGGTCAAGGTAGACGAGGCAGCCAAGACATTTACTATCAAGGGAGCAAAATTCGTTGAAGGTGATATCATTTCACTTGATGGAAGCACAGGAAAGGTATACAAGGGAAGCATAAAGACTGTTGAACCAAACCTTTCAGGAGATTTCTCAAAGCTTATGGAATGGGCTGATGAAGTAAGAACTCTTGGAATAAGAACCAATGCAGATACACCAGTTGATTCAGAAATAGCAGTTAGATTCGGAGCTGAAGGTATCGGACTTTGTAGAACTGAGCACATGTTCTTTGATGAAGAAAGAATACCTGAAGTAAGAAAAATGATTCTTTCAGAGACTTTAGATCAGAGACTGGAAGCACTTGAAAAGCTACTTCCAATGCAAAAAGCGGACTTTAAGGGAATCTTCAAGGTTATGAAAGAGAGACCTGTTACAATAAGACTTCTTGATCCACCTCTGCATGAATTCCTTCCACAAGATGAAAATGACATTAAGTCATTATCTGATGATATGAATATATCTGTTGTAAAGCTTAAGGAAGTAATAAATTCACTACACGAATTCAATCCTATGCTGGGACACAGGGGATGCCGTCTAGCAATAACATATCCTGAAATTGCAGTAATGCAGACAAAGGCAATAGTTGAGGCAGCAATAGAAGTAAGTGAAGAAGAAGGTATAAATATCAAGCCTGAAATAATGATTCCACTAGCAGGTATGAAGACTGAACTTGAATATCTGAAAAAAATTGTTGAAAATACAATCAAAGACGTAGTTGCAGAGAAAGATGTTAATTTGGAATATCTTCTTGGTACCATGATAGAAATTCCAAGGGCGGCTGTAACCGCAGATGAAATTGCTGAAGTTTCAGAGTTCTTCTCATTCGGAACAAATGACCTTACTCAAATGGGATTTGGATTCTCAAGAGATGATGCAGGAAAGTTTATAGGAGAATATATTGACAAGGAAATTCTTCCAAGGGATCCATTCCAAAGCATAGATCAGGCAGGTATTGGAAAACTTGTTGAAATAGGTGTTAAACTTGGAAGACAGACAAGAAGTGATCTTAAAATTGGAGTATGTGGAGAGCACGGAGGAGATCCGGAGTCTATTGATTTCTTCTACAGGACAGGGCTTGACTATGTAAGCTGTTCACCTTACAGGGTTCCGATTGCACGACTTGCAGCAGCACAAGCAGTATTGAACAACAAATAATACTGCAGTGATTCAATAGTATGATCAATAATGATTAAATTCACAATTCGTTTCACATGCCTGTTTAAAAGTATTTTATCTGGGTATATTCATACCGAGAGAGGTATGTGAAATGTATTTTAGAAAAAGATTCCGAAGTGATATTGACCTTGCTCAGAAAGTAATATCTGAAGCACTTGATATGGTCGATGGAAATTTAAATAATGATAACCTTTTCGATTTAAGACTAATACTAAACGAATTGATATGTAACAGCATAATTCACGGCAACAGAAAAGATGGAGAAAGGTATGTTGACTTGTATCTTCATATGGACAACAAAATTATTGAAATTACAGTGTCTGATGAAGGTGAAGGAGTAAAGGTCAACAACCGGTATAATGCCGATGAACTGAAGCCTGGTGGCAGAGGACTTATTCTTGTGAAGAGATTGTCCGATGACTTTCAGATAAATGGAAGCACTGTTAAGATTCGCAAAAAACTGGCTTAGTAAATGAAGGGAGTGGTACTATGATTAATCAATGGGATGGTTCTGTGATTTTTTTAGGAACCGATGATTTGCAGGAGACTCATGAGTTTTATTCAGGTCTTTTGGAGCTTGTACTTTTCAAGGATCAGGGAGACTGCAGGATTTATGAAATTCCAAAGGGTGGAAAAATTGGCTTCTGTTCCGGCATGCAAGTTGTAAAGGGACGGGTCGCACCGGAAATAACCTTGCTTGCTGAGGATGTTGAGTTAGTTCATGCACATATTAAAGCTTCAGGTTATGATAAGCTGCCTTTTCCTGTTGTGGATACCAAATATAATATTTATCACTTTGAAATCAAGGATCCTAACGGATATACAGTAGTAATACAAAAATTCTTGGATTAAACCGGCATTTGCCGGTTTTTTTATTGCTGTAGTAGTGTTATAATCATTACAGCAAGAAAGCAGCTACGCTGCGTTAACCGGGTCACGCTTCATGTGACCATAGCGGTTATTAAGAGGTCGTAGAAAGTTTCCTTAACGGCGTAATACCAACGCTTCAAGGGATTACGCATTTTTAACTT
>JAUVAG010000246.1 GCA_030591825.1 Dethiosulfatibacter sp. | reverse complement strand
TATATAGATCCGGCAAGACAGATAGATGTAATCTACAGGTCAAACTTCAACTTTAATGCAAAGGTCAAATTTGACCTTGAAAAAAAGCTTGAGAATATCATCGGCCTTGATGATGTGAAAAGTCTTCTTAGAGATCAGTTCAGACTTTTGAAAGCCCAGGAAAAAAGGAAATCCGTTGGAGTGGAGACTGAAATAGAGCAAAATCTAAATATGGTATTTGCTGGAAATCCAGGTACGGGAAAAACAAGTATAGCAAGGCTTGTTGCGGAAATGCTCAACAGCATGGGCTTCCTGAAGGGCGGTCAGCTCATAGAGACTGATAGGTCAAATTTCGTTTCAGAGAAAATAGGGGAAACCCCTCTTAAAACAGAGAAGACATTTATGAAGGCAATAGGAGGAATACTGTTTATAGATGAAGCCTATACCCTTGCATCGGATTCATTAGGAAGGGAAGTAATAGAAACATTACTTAAGCTTATAGAGGACTATTCAAAAGATGTAATTGTAATACTTGCTGGCTACAGTGAAGAGATGGAGGATTTTTTTGATATCAATATAGGACTGAGATCAAGATTCCCTCTATGGACAAATTTTGAGGACTACAATCCTGGTGAGCTGATGGGAATTGCCGTTAGGCTTATTGAGTCAAAGGGATTTACACTGTCACCAAATGCGGAAAAGGAACTTGAGAGAAGCTTCATAGACATATACGAGAATGGTGATGTACAGTCAGGCAATGCAAGAATGGTGAGAAACCATGTTGAAAACCTTATTAGGACTCAAAGTGGCAGGATCGCCGATGATTTCATTAGTGCATATGAAATGAACAGTATAATATCAAAGGATGTTATGAGGCTTGTATCTTCTGAAAAGGACAACAGTTTCAATCTTGAGAAGAAGTTGGAAGAAATATCAGGTAATGAAAATGCCAAGGAGTTTTTAAGGGAGCAGTACAAGCTCTTCATAATAAATGAAAAAAGAAAAAGGTTCAATATAGATTCGAATATAAATAAGTATAGAAACTACATATTTTCAGGAGGCCTGGGAACCGGCAAGGGTATAATCCTTGATACACTGGCATCAATGATGTTCAGCTTTGGTGTTGTTAAGGCAAAGATTCCCTACGAACTTCATGAAAATGAAATAATAAGTTTAATGGAGAATGGAAAAACTCTTGAAGACATACTTAACAAAGGTGTCGGAAAAGTTATATTCATATATAAGGGAGACCTTTTGGCTTATGAAAGAAATGCGGATTCAATAGTTGTTGACCTCATTAAATTCATAGACAAGAACAGGAATAGACTCATCCTTGTAATTGAAGGTGAGGATAAACAGCTTAAGGATATGATGAAAAAATATCCTGCTCTGGGATACAGATTTCCTGTAATGGTGAACTTTGAAGAATATAGCGAAAGAAACCTCTTTGAACTTGCAGCAAAGATATTTGAAGAAAAAGGATATATATTGGATGTTGATTGCAAGATGGAATTGACTGAAATCATAGGTGAAATACAATCGAAGGACAATATTGTTCTTAAAAATGGTCTCATGGTGAAACAGTTAATCGACAATATTGTAAGAGTACAAAGCGTCAGGGCATATGACAGCAAGCTTGATGAGGATGAAATCAATTCATTGACTGTAAATGACATCCAGAAGGGAAGAGATATGTTCGTAAGGAAAAATGCATAATCTACTTGAATATTATTTAACTTCAAGCAAAAAAGCTATCTCGAAAGAGGTAGCTTTTTTTAAGCGAAGTTTTTTGTAATAATCATGAATAATGGTATAATTTGTAAACAAGCTTGTTGAGGAGTCAGGAGTTCTTCTACTTGCTTCAAATATATATGGTTACGACGGACAGTATTTCAGAATGGGATATGGAAGAAAGAGCTTTCCTGAATATCTGAAAATCTTTGAGAACTATCTTGAGAAAAATATATTCGATAAGACGGTGAACTCGTGAAAACATTGATTGATAAGGAGGATTGTTATGACAGAAAAAATTTATAGAATGACTGCCTTTGCAGCATCAAAAAATGGTGGCAATCCTGCAGGTGTGGTATTTGATGCAGATAATATCACACAGGATAGGATGAAGGAAATTGCAGAAGAGGTAGGCTATTCGGAAACAGCTTTCGTAATGAAATCCGATGTTGCCGACTTCAAGGTAAGGTTCTTTACCCCTACTGAAGAAGTGGACCTATGCGGACATGCAACCATAGCTACCTTCAATTTGATGAGGGATGAAGGGTTGGTTAATGTAGGAGAATATTCACAGGAAACTAAGGCAGGAGTTCTTATGCTGAAGATTTATGAAGACAGTGTGTATATGGAACAGACTTTACCTGAATTTTATGAGGTGATTCCAAAGGAAATAGTTAGGGACTGTTTTAGTATTGGAGATGGAGAGTATTTGGGAGATTCCGATGTGGAGATTGTATCTACGGGGCTCAAGGATATTATGCTTCCTGTAAACGATCTTGAAACTCTGCTGAAACTTGAGCCTGACTTAGAAAAGATTACAGAAATAAGTATAAAATATGGTGTGGTTGGAATCCATGCATTCTCATTAGATACCTACGGCGAGGCTACTGCACATACAAGAAACTTCGCTCCTTTTTATGGAATAGATGAGGAATCTGCAACAGGAACGTCAAATTGTGCCCTTGCATGTTATTTGAATAAAGTCGGAAACAAGGGGACGGAAGGACTATATATATTCGAACAGGGCTATTGTATGGGGAGTCCCTCAGAGATAAGGGTGGAGCTTGAGCGTGACAATAATGGTGAAATATCTGGAGTATATGTTGGAGGAAAGGCCATAAGGATTTAAGAACAAATAGTCTTAATTATATGGTATAATGATATAACAGAAGAAGACATACAGATTGATTCATGTGTTATCAGGTCAGATGATTGACAGGTAAGCATGCAAGAGAGACGACACTAGCCGGCCTGCTATCAGCGCCGGCTTTTTGAGTTGATATTTTAAAGTTAAGGAGATAGGAGGATATTTATGAAAGGTTCCATGTCTCTAGGAAAGATAAAGGGAATAAGCATTGAAATAAATATAAGTTGGATAGTTATATTTTCACTTATAACCTTCATGATGGGCAATAGCTATTTTCCGAGCCTTTATCCAGGAATGAATCCTTTTGTGTATTGGGTTCTTGGTGGATTTATAGCAGTTTTAATGTTTGTATCAATACTCCTCCATGAGTTGTCCCATTCAGTAGTTTCAATAAGCCTTGGAATAAAAGTCAGCAGCATAACACTATTCATCTTCGGAGGACTGGCTCAAATTGAAGAGGAGCCAAATGATCCAATAAAGGAGATGAAGATTGCCATTGCAGGACCAGCCATGAGTCTTGTTCTTTTTGTTGTGTTCACCTTGCTGGCTAACATATTATTAATCATTGGTATTTCTGAAATCTACACTGTACCCTTTTCCTATGTTGGAGGAGTAAATCTTATTATAGCGGTATTCAACCTTGTTCCGGCATTTCCGTTAGATGGGGGAAGGGTCTTGAGGGCAAT
>JAUVAG010000250.1 GCA_030591825.1 Dethiosulfatibacter sp. | reverse complement strand
CTTGACGAAACACACTGAAATCTCTATACTTTATAATGAACTATACAAATTGAATAATTTAAATATTGATCCGGGGATATAGCGCAGCTGGGAGCGCACCACACTGGCAGTGTGGGGGTCAGGGGTTCGAATCCCCTTATCTCCACCAAGTGAAAATACATGCAAACTTAATAGGCTTGCATGTATTTTTTTATAGTCTAAGAAAGTTAAAAATGCATAATCCAGATGCATCCATTACTATTTAATTTGTTTTGACACAATATGTATATCCGATATTGATGTTGAATCCAACACATTATGTCAAACATTTAAATTATTGTTGTAATGAATACATCGCATATGCCTTTCGCATTGGTATTATGCGGTTAAGGAAACTTTCTTAGACCTCTTAATATCCGCGTTAGTCACATGAAGCGTGACTTGGATAACGCAGCAAAGCTGCTTTCTTGTTTAGTCAAAATTCACGATTTTGTCAGTTGCAGGGTCATTGGCTGTTGAATGAATCATATGTTCTATTGATAAGTATTATAGCCTGTTCCCTTGGAGTGTTCAATAGTGGATCTATTGTTGTTGGGCTTGTTCCATTCATAATGCTGTTCTGGTAACAGAATTTCACTTCGTTCATTGCCCAGGATGCTATTGAAGGTGAATCGGTAAATGGGAAGGCTGCCATTGTATCTACAGTGGTGTCATATCTGGCTGCAACAAGTGCTCTGTAAATCATTACACACATTTCCTGTCTTGTAATATTGTTTGCAGGTGCAAACTCTGTTGCGCTTATACCTTTTACAATACCCAGTTTGTATGCTATTAGGATGTCTGGATTATTCGTATCAACAAATGGATCTTCTCCAGGAATTACACCCATTCCTGTAAGCTTTTCATAGAGCTTAACAGCAAGGACGCAGAATTCTTCTCTTGTTATTGCTCTTCCGTAATCATACATTACGCCTGGATATGTAAGTTCGTTTTCATAGGCTTCTATTAGTTCAGACTCTGCCCATGATGATTGTGTACCGTCAAATATATCGGGTTCTTCTTCCATTTCCCCATCAAGGCTTACTGAAACCGTACTTGAAGGTGAAGAAGTCAGTGCTTCGTCATAGGTATAAATCCTGTAGAATATTTCTCCTGAAAGTCCGTCAAGGTCAACATCCACATAGTCATGGTCGTCTTCAGTAGTGTTTCCAATGACTGTCCAGCCGCTTCCTGAATCCTTTTCAACATTGAATCCTGTATAATCACCTGATGGTGAATCCCAGGAGATCAATACTTCTGACATGGAGCCGTCTGTAAATGCCGCTGAAGGATTTACAGGAGGATTCGGAAAGATTGGGTGCAGTAATCCATCGGGAATGACTGGTGCTAGAACCATGCCGTAATATGTAGCCGTTGCTTCATTGGAATATCCTGAATTTAGAATCGAGCCTTTAGCCAGTATTCGGTATGTGTATTTAACACTTGAAGAAACAGATGCATCCTTGTATGAAGTTGCATTGGCAATTGCAGTGCCTATTTTAGAATATACCCCACCATTGGGTTTTCTCTCGATGGAGAATCCTGTTTCACTGGAGGAATTATCGGTCCAGTAAAGATTGATTTGAGGGGATACGATGCTTGCCTTTGCAGTAAGACTTGTAGGTTTGGATGGTGCAAATCCCAGTACATCAATTCCAGGCTTAATGGGAAGAAATTCCATTATGATTAAATCCCTGGTGCTCTTGAAGGTATTTGAAGTATCCCAGGCAACTGAGCTTTCTCCTGCAGCAGGCTTCCAATAGATCTTCACCTTCATTTCGCTTTTAGTTACATTTGGCATTGTCCATAAATAGCTGCCAATCGTAGAAGGGTTGTCCTTGTTCTCTATAATTGTGTTCCAGGTGCTACCATTATCCATGGAGTAGAGGAGATCTACCTTTCCTCCAGCAACAAGTGTTGTCCAGCTGACAGTATACTTGTGACCGCCGGTTACACTGGTAGGCAAGTCTGTCAATGTGATTTCTTGAATTTTCGTGGAGGTTTTCCACATATTAAACCTTTTGTCTGTCAGATTATATCCAAGAGGAACTTTCGGTAGTTTACCGAAGAGGATATGCTGGAAGTAGTCATCGCAGTAATAGTAGCTTGTATTAAAGAAGGACTCTCCTTCTGACAGTGCTTTTGCGCTTTCGTGTACTTTTGTGGAGCCTGTGAAGGTATTTGGTTGTATGTATCCTACAGTTCCTGTATCTGTCCACCAGCTGGTTGAGGATAATTTTGTCGTTGAAAGAATTTCTACCTGTCCAAATATTTCTTGTCTGTAAAGTGGAATATATCCTGGTAGCTTTACAGGGCTCACATATGCAACTATTCCATCGTCAGTCAATCCTGCTACTATGAGGTCTGCTTTTTCACTTGATGAGGATGTATAGGAATGTTTGTCGGAATCGCTGTCGTAGAGCCTGTAGAGAGGAGTGGTATATACAGCCTTAGTATGAAAAATAGCTGTAAATATGGGTGATATTATTATGGGTGTTGCAATTATAGGGTCGGTTTTTATGGGAATTATTGGTGTGATTGTGTCAAATCCAAAGGCAGGTAAGCATGAAGTCATGATGATAATGAATGCCAGCAATATTATCGGCATTTTTTTCATAATTTTTCCCTCCATTCTAATTTGGTTTTCTGCTTTTACTAAGGTGTTATATAGAATAATTATACCATATTTTGGTTAATGGAAACTGTGGTTTGCAATAAAAAACACACATAGTAAGTATTTATTTTTCGACAATTTCATAACTTCATTCATTACTAAAACACCTGTTTATAGGCAGCTGAAATGTCCTATAGGAAAATTGCTTAAAAATCGGAGTGAAAATACTGTAAAATACGGGTTTTACAAGTTTTTATACTTGATTAATGAAATGATATTTGTTAAAATGTCTGCAGGGTGTATAAATTGGGATAATTAGTATTGTATTTATATCTGCCATGCAGATATTTTTTTGTTTTCCTAACCGAATATATGGGTTCATACTTGAAATTGTATCAAGTTCACTTAACTTGATTAATGAACTTGATCGGATGAAATAAGGACGGGTTTTATACCTTAAGCAACTAAATAAATTAAACGGAATAAAGGAGAGGTAGACTATGAAAAGCATTAAGAAAAGAATTACGGTTTTAACGGTAGTAATAGTTTTAGTACTGTCTCAATTAAGTTTTGCATCAGCTGTTGAAGCTGACTATGCAGGACACTGGGCTCAGAATACTATTGAAGAATGGTTTAATAATGGAATAGTAAAAGGATACTCAGATAGTTCCTTCAAGCCTGACAATGTTGTAACAAGAGCTGAATTTGTTACTATGCTTAACAATCTTTTTGGATTCGTTGAAGAAGAGACAAATGTTTTCTCAGACGTTTCAAAAGATGACTGGTTTTACCACAATGTAAACAAAGGTGCGACAGCAGGAATAATAAAGGGGTCAAACAGCATGTTCAGACCTCAGGACAGGATAACAAGACAGGAAGCGGCAGT
>JAUVAG010000188.1 GCA_030591825.1 Dethiosulfatibacter sp. | reverse complement strand
TAAACTACGTCATTTGTTCTAATGTCATAAAGAGAATCAACATCACCATGTACAAATATATTGTCATCATTTACCACACCACCGTCAAGAGGAAGGTACATCCCATTGTATACTGTTTGACCCGAAAACAAAAAAGATGCGAGGAGATTTCTTGTAAGTTTCCTACCTACAACAACATCAACTATATTGTTTTCAAATTAATATACTATTTTTGCATCAGAATTAATTAAAGAAATAGTCTTTCCTTCCACTCCATTGTAAATAACTTCAGCACCGGCAGTATCAAAGAGCTTCCTGTTTCCGTTTTCATCTTCAATGACTATGATGTTATCGGATACACTTACAATTTTTCCGTTAACTTCATGTGTGTTAATGTTCTGAAAATATACTATTTCATCGTCAATATTGTAGTAAAGGTTTCCACCATAATATTCATACTCTTTTAGTTTTGGATAAAGTACAGCATTTTCAATATCAGTCTCTGTTATCTGCGTCTCCATTCCATATCCAATATTTGAAAGTAATAACTCCTCACTAGACTCCCACTGCTCAGTCTGGCTGTTTACTGCTCCCTTAGTTGAAAAAAGAGCATTATATGTCATGAGGGCAATGTCTCCCCTTGTTGCCTGTTCTCCTGCCAAAGGTATGCCTTCAACTATACCCAGGTCTCCAGCCTTAACCAGATAATCATATGGCCAAGATCCCGGAAGACTTTGATCAGTATAACCAAGACTTCTTACTACCATGGTTATTACTTCCGTATAGGTTATTTCATTGTCCGGTCCGAATGTTCCGTCAAGGTAACCCTGAACAATGTCAAATGCATGGGCAACCTCAACATATCTTTCAGCCCAGTGGCCATCCATGTCTGCAAATGTACTTTCCATGTTGGTGGTGAATTCCTCATAGCCAAGAACTATTGTAATCATCTTGGAAATCTGAGCCCTTGTTACTGGATCATCCGGCTTGAATGTTCCATCTGGAAATCCATTAACTACACCGTATGCAGATAGGAATTCCACAGCTTCTTCATACTTGGTGCCTTCAACATCAGGAAATTCCTGTGCGTAGGCTGAACCAACAAATATAAATGTTAAAATCAATATGAATAGGAGTATCTTTTTCATTAAATCACGTCCCTTTCTTAATTTTAATTTACCTATAATTCTTCACCTATAATTATATATTAAAAATCCGCAACTATTGTTACATTATAGTTACGGATTTAATGGGTACTTATTTTTTTAAGATTATTAAGGTATCCACTATGCCATCGTTGCCTCCTTCAAGGTCATAGAGTCGTAGTAGGTCATTTTCTCCAATATCGGAAAGTTCAACTGTTCCTATAACCATATAGGAACCCTCTACACTTTCAGCTTCATAAACAACAACGTCTTCTTCAAGCTCGTAAAAGCTTTCACCAATCTTCAGGAGCTTTTCATCATAAAACTTCACAGGCCCCGAAAAATCAAGTTCCGGTATCAGCGTATTGTATGAAACAATCCTGTCCTGCACAAGACTTAATTGAATAAGCTTGCCCTTGAAGTCATGGATGTCCACAAGATTTTTTATATCAGTGCTGCTGTATATATTTTCAATTTCTCCACCAATGTTTATTTCAAACCTGTAAACCGCTTCTCCAAAACCATTATATTCATCTTCAATGTTTTTGATAACTCCATTGAGAACATTAGGATACTTTGTCTTGATTCCGTCATCAACAACCATTATCTCAACATAACGGTCATCTTCACTTCTGATTATTTGCCCCCTTATATATTCTTCAAGCCTTTCAGCTGACAATTTAGCCCACCTTCCATCATCTTTAAAAAGAAGGAGGGTATTGCCATCAAGGAAAGCTTCAGCCTGGAGAAGAAGCATGTCATAGTTTCTATAGAGTCCGAAATACTGTTCATAATTGAGTTTCCTCATTTCATCAACAGTATCAATATTTTCAAGGGTATAAATAATTGAATCTCCTGCTTCTAGATTGACTACATATTTTACATTGTTAAATCCACCATTTTCAACCACCATAGTGCTGTCAGTATTAATGTTTAATACCGACTCATATCCATCCCCATCAAATATCCTGATGGACGGAAGAACAAAAGAATCCCCTTCTAAGGTTTCAAGAACAAAACCGTATTTCTCATTATGGTTCAATTCTGAAATAAATTTATGTTTTACTATATCTCCTTTTTCATCAAGAATAGCTTCCACATAATATCCAGAGCCAAAGGTTTCAGAAACCATATACATGTCACTGTGATCGTATCTTACCTTATCAATAACACTGAATCCCTCAGATGAATTATCCTTTCCATAGGTCATGTCTCCTTCAACCTTATTCCTGACAACAAGTAGTTCCAGAATGGACTTGTCCGATTTTTCATCAGTTTCATATGCATACACCAAATCATCAGGCATTATTTCCACAAGAAACTCAACAGCTCCATTGATAATTATCTTTTCAAGGTCCAGATTTCCATCTATTAAAGGAAGATCTATTCCATTGTAGTCATTTCCTGACTCATAGGGGTATGGCGCTAAAAACACACTGGTTCTTTTTCTTCCAATTGCTGCATCTACGATAAGGTCGTCTCCACTTTCCCTGTAAATGACCGACACATCAGCTCCCATCAATGATTCTGGTCTTCCTTTTGCATTATTGAATATTATTTCTGCACTGCCAACATCGAAAGTTTCATTGTTTCCCTCAAAATTTTCAACATTAATAATATCCCTGTCCACCTCAACAACAATCCCTGTAAACTTTTCAGTATTCTTATTGATAAAATAGACTATTTCATTATCATTGTTGTAATAAATTTCTCCAGAGTAATACAGATAATCGAAAAGTTCTGGAAAGAGAGATAGCTCTTCCAAGTGTTCCTTTAGAACCTGTACTTCCTCCATATGCCCTAAACCTGAAAACAGTTTAACTTCACTGGATTTCCATAATCCCGATTCCCTGTCAATTCTTCCCATGTCTATAAATAGGGATTTGTATACTATTGATGCAATATCACATCTCACAGCTTCACCATCACTCATTTCTATACCTTTTAAAATACCAAGATCCCCCGCCTTTACCAAATAATCATAGGGCCAGTCTCCGGCAAGGCTTTCATCAGTATATCCCAAAGCTCTTAAAATCATTGTTATTGCTTCCGGATAAGTTACTGCTGTGTCAGGTCTGAATGTACCATCCTCGTACCCCTTTACTATCTCCAGACCAGTTGCCACCTCAACATATGGATTGGCCCAGTGGTTGTCCATGTCTGAAAAACTACTTTTGAAATCATCAGGATATTCTCCATACCCAAGAATTATTGATAATATTTTTGACATCTGTCCCCTGGTTATAAATTCATCCGGACCAAATACGCCTTCAGAAAATCCATTAATTACTCCATAGACTGAAAGGAATTCCACCGCCTTCTCGCAATCTTTTCCTTCCGTATCTGTAAATTCCATGGAATAAGCAGATACTGTCAGTAATTGTATAATTATAATGGTTAAAATCATTGTTTTTTTCATTGAAATACGACCTCTATTCATTCAATTTATTATTATAGTCAATATTGTTGATACCCAATATATTGTGTTATAGTAGATTATTCCCTATAATAATACTATTATATCAAATAAATGCATTCTAAATCAATGGAGGAAACAAATGGAAGAAAAGCGGGAATATATTTAATAGTCATCTTAGAAGACTTAATACTTCCTCCTGATTCTTGTTTGCCTGGGCCATCATTGCCTGGGATACTTCCATAAGAATTCTAATCTTGGTATATTCCATCATTTCCTTTGCCATGTCTACGTCTCTGATTCTAGACTCTGAATCCGTCAAATTCTCGGAATTAGTCAAAAGATTATTGATGACATGCTCAAGTCTGTTATTCAGGGCACCAACCTTGGCTCTTTCTCCAGAAACTACTTCAATTGCTTCATCGATTTTATTTATTGCAACACCGGCAGCACTTCCAGTCGAAACATCTATCCCTTTATTTGCAACGGCATCATTGACAGTTCCATCATCTGATATGGTCGCTGTTGTACCAGAGGTTATATCCAGATTAATTGTACTTGACCTATTATCAATAACCCCATCCAATTTAATTTCTATAC
>JAUVAG010000182.1 GCA_030591825.1 Dethiosulfatibacter sp. | reverse complement strand
TCATCTACAATGAAAGGTCCTATGATAACGGCTCCTTCATCTACTAATGTATAATTGGAACAGATTATAAAAGTATAATTCAAGGGACAGAGATAATAGTATGGCTCAACAAGCTTGGCTGAAATTTCACCGCCACTGCTCCATTTCTTTATACAGGTATTGTTTATATACTTGCATTTTTTACAGTAAAATCTGTCGATTTTCGATACAAATATAACTCCGTTGTTCTTCACTGTAAAAATATTGAATTTCGACACATTACCAAAGGTTTCGGACGTTTCCAAAATATCAAATTTTTGATTTCCCATAGCTACTCCCAAATCATACTTAATTTTTTACAATTACTCATTATTTATTATAAGAATTAATTGTATTTATTTAATATTATTACTATATAGAGAAATAATCAATATATTTTAATAAAAATTCATACGAGGCTTAATTATCAAAAATTCGGGAGGATACATGAGCAATCTTAAAATAAATGATGAAGCAATACAGAAACTCCATGAAAACACAATATGGATTCTTGAAAATGTAGGTATTGAATTCAATCACCCAGAAGTCATTGAAATATTCAAAGACAATGGATTCAGAACTGAGGAAAACAAGGTTTACATGTCTCAGGAGGATTTTGACAAGCACCTGAAAGACCTGGCTTCAAGTTTTGAAATAAACGGACTTGAAAGCAATGTCACAATGGGCAGCGGACCGGTATTTTCAGGACCATCAGGCGCTCTTCGGATGCTAAAAGGTAGAGAAGGGGAAAACCTTACCTCAAAGGATTTCATAGATGTTCAGAAGCTTAACGATACCAGTGAAGCTACTGATATGACAAATTCAAACCTTTTTGAAGTAGATGACATTGCCTTCGAAGAAAACGCGAGAGTTAAAACTGCATTGTCTCTTTGGCTTACGGGAAAACCACTTATAGGTTTTGCACCGGACAAGAAGGAAGCAGTTGAATCCATCGAACTGGCAAAGAAGTTTTTCAACGATGAATACAAATACTATATACTTGGAATTGCGAACGTATTATCCCCTCTAAAGTATGATAAAGATTCCCTTGATGCCATAATTGCCTATGTTGATTATGACCAGCCAATATGTATAACCTGTTGTTCAATGCCCGGTCTTTCTAGTCCTATAACAGTAGCTGGCACTCTGGTTCAAAACAATGCTGAAATAATGGCAGGTATTGTTCTTACACAGATCCTAAAGCCTGGCACACCTGTAATCTACGGCAACACCTCCTTTGCTTCGGACATGAGATATGCAGGTCCAGCAATTGGAGGTATAGAAAGCAGCTCCTTCATTCCATATATCAAAGGACTCTGTGATTTCTACGAACTTCCCTCCAGGGCTGGAGGGGCATTTACGGATTCCAAGGAAATAGACTGGCAATCGGGTACGGAATCCGCCATATCATTGTATACTTCAACAATAAACGATATAGATCTTATCTACCATTCATGCGGAGAGCTTGATTCCTTGAACATGTTCAGCTATGAAAAATTTCTTCTTGATGAACAAATAATACTAATGATGAAGAAGATGCACAATTCATATAAGCTCAACGATGAATTCTGCCTTGAGTCAATTAAAAAAATTGGACCAGGAGGTAATTATCTCCTGGAAATGGGAACAGCACTATTGTTTAAAAAAGAGCTTATGATTCCAAAGTACTTCCAGCGTGAAATGTTTGACAGCTGGATCATGAACGACAAACCGAAAATTGTTGAAACGGCTGCAAAAGATATACAAAAGAGGATTGATTCCTATAAAAAACATGAATTAACTGAAGAGCAAAAATCTCTGCTTTATCCAATAATAAATAAATACATCAAGGAGGAATCAAGGTGAAATTAACTTCTTATGAACAGGAAATATTTGATGGTAACCACGGAAAACTGAAACAAACTGCTTTAAGCAATATAATCGATTATGCAAGAATACTGGGCGCTGAAGAAAACAAAGCAGGTATTATAGAAATCACAAGAAAGTAAAACGAGGAGAATAGCAATGATATTAACGGAAAAAGAAAAATCCATTCTTGATGGAAAAGACGGAAAGCTTAAACAAACCGCGCTTGAAAACGTTGTGAGATACGCCGACGTACTTGGAGCAAAAGAATTGTGTGAAGTAACAAAAGCAACAGTATTCTGCGGCGCCCACAACTACTTGAATGTATGTAAAACTGATGATTTCCAGGAATTGTTTTCAAAGATGAATCTTGGAAAAGACGAAAAGGTACCATTTGATAAAACTCACGAAAACTGTTATGTACAGTCGTGCGTTGCACCCTGTGACCAGTTCGAATACAAAGCACTTCACCAGAGCAAGAACTATTTTGACAAGAACTCAAACTTTGTTGATGAATGCAGAAAAGCTGGAGTTATAATAGCCGGTTCATGTGCACCCTATCTAACAGGATGGCTTCCAGTTCAGGGAGAACACTTTGTAACTACTGAATCCGGTGTTACTACCATAGGCAATTCCCTTTGGGGTGCAATGGGAAATTCCGACGGAATAGAAGCTGCTTTCTGGTCTGCCATTTGCGGTAGAACTCCTAAATGGGGCAATCATATAAAGGAAAACAGATATGCAACACACCATGTAAAAGTTGAAGCTGAAATAAATACCTTGCTTGAATGGGACCTTTTGGGAAAAGCTGTGGGCATGAAGCTTCCTACATCTTCAAGACCGGTAATTGACGGAGATTTTAAGAATGTTAACTTCACAAAGCTTGCACAATTTTTCACTACAATTTCAATGGCTTCAAACTGCGAAATCTGCCATATACCTGGATATACTTCGGAAGCAAGAGATGTAGAGGATGCCTTCAGAGGAAATGAGTTTCAAGGAGAAATAACCATAACAGAAGAAGATTTACAATATGCCTACGATTTGATGTGCGATGACGGCTCTGCAGATATTGAGTTTGTTAGTCTAGGATGTCCCCATTACAATATTGACATGCTAAAAAAGGTTGCTGAATACCTGGATGGCAAAAAGATACATGAAAGAGTTCATTTCATGGTCTGGACTGTATATCCAATCAAGTCAATGGCTGATCTTAATGGTTATACAAAAATCATAGAAGAAGCAGGGGGTAAAATCTATACTAGTTCATGCCCTACAACAGTAGGCAATGTATTCCTCGATAAATATTCGAACTTTGTATTTGACAGCTACAAGCAGGCTAGAAGCGTGAAGTCAGATACGGACAAACCGGTATACTATGGAGACATGTACAACTGTATGGATGCAGCAATAAACGGTCGATGGGAGGAAGATAACAGATGGAAAAAATAACTATTAAAGGTCGCGGAGCCATTAAAGGTATAGTTGAAGGAGAAGCTCTTGTTTGTCCTAAAAGTATAGCAGGCTGGGGTGGAATAGATCCTGCCACAGGAATTATAAAGGAACCTATGAATGTAAACAAGGGCAAGACAATAAAGGATAAAATCCTAGTAATGTCCGGAAGCAAGGGTTCAAACGGATGGTCCTGTTATTTCGGAGCCGCAAGAGCTGCCGGCGCTACTCCAAAAGGGTGGCTTTTCACCAGTATAGACTCCAGTTCAGGAGTGGCAAGTGCAATTATGCAGATTCCAACAATTGTTGATTTCCCAGAAGATCAGGATCCATGCGATTTGATTTCAAATGGAGACTGGATAAAGATGGACGGAAATACAGGCATAGTTGAAATTACCAAAAAATAATACCCCCCTCAGGACATAGAATCCTTTATATTCAAAAAAATCCATCACTCCGCTTGTTTATGCAACCTGCTGGAGTGATGGATTTATTTTTTGCTCTATTGTCCTTGTTTAAACATTTCCATAATATTCCCTGTTATTTACAACTCCTAAAAACAATAATATTGAATAATCAAATGATAAGCCATCAATGCTGTATATACGCTTGCTGCAAACACCAATCCTATTTCACTTATTTTTGTGAATTTATCCAGTTTTCTAATAACCAGTATCCCAACTATTAGAATATATATACTTATTGCTACCTTTAAAAAAACAAAGGATCCATTTTGTATCAATATATTCACTGCAGGATTGGCCTCTTCAACACAACCGGCATAAATTCCCGTCATAGTAAAAAAATAATCCAAGATATTTTCAACAACAAGTATTAAAAATATTATAATCAAATATT
>JAUVAG010000063.1 GCA_030591825.1 Dethiosulfatibacter sp. | reverse complement strand
ATGCTCCAAGAGTATTTTCTAGTGCAACCTTCTCATTAGGGGCCCATTCAGCCAATATTGAATCATTATATGTAGCTGCATTTTCCAAAATTTCAGTACTTGGTGTTCCCGGATATGCAGATGCATAATGTACTCCCGCCTCATATGCTCCTCTGGCAAGTGCTTCGTTACCTGTAAACAGTTTTTTCATTTTTTACTCCTTTAATTCATTTATTGTATTTTACTTTGCTTTGCTTTAATATAATTGAATGCCAAAATTTTTCCTATGAATATTAATAAAGCAATTTTCGTGCCAACTATAAGCTTACCGCAATAACTTCATAGTCATCGGTTGCTCACCACGCAGTAAAGTTCACAAAAACCTCATAACACCAATGCTTCAAGGTGTTTTACATATTTAACTTTCCTAAAAATAATAAACAGCCTTTTTTTGATGAAAAAGCTGTTTATACATATATTTATTATTTTTTGTGGTTCTAAGGGGCCAATGGGCCATATCGCGCAACCTTTGGTCCTTTTGTTTCCCGTTTGTCCCTTTAATCACTTTTCTTTTCCTTTATCCAGTAATTCCTCTACAAGGTCGACACCATCTTCAGTCAATATACTGCCGCCCCTTCCCTTTTGAATGACTATATAAGATTTTTTATCAAGTTCAACAAGAATATTCCTTATTTCCTTCTCGCTTATATAGAAATTTTCATCTAGGGCCTTATTATACATACTTCTCCTGCCTGTTCTTTTTCTGTTAATTCTCGCTTCATAAAGAGCTTTCAGGACAAAGATATATTTACTCGGTTCCCTGACACCGAACAGTTCTTCAATACGATCATATGAATTATTGACCGACTCAACTTCCACTACACCTATCTTATGGGAACCCTTAGCATTAACAAGCCTCTCCGATTCTGCTATAGCTTCAGCTTTAATAATACTATCCTCATAATCAAATGGAAGATCTGCCCTATCAATGGTTTTAATGTTCATATTAACGAGATATTCAGCAACATTTCTTAACTCCCTTATATTACCTTTCCATTTATGCTTCAAAAGGGAAACTTCCGCCTCCTTGGTCATCCTGAACCTTCCTTCGTAGACTTCCTTGAAATGTTCAAAAATATCAATGATATCGTCTCTTCTTTCCCTGAGGGACGGTAGATTAAGGGGCAGAATTTTCAACCTGTAGTAGAGATCTTCCCTGAATTCTCCATTCTTTACAAGTTCCTCAAGTTTCTTGTTTGATGCCGCTATAACCCTTATGTCTATATCGATTATTCGATCGCTTCCAAGTCGCATTATCTCCTTTTCCTGAAGAACCCTCAATAGCTTGATCTGCAGACTTTTCGGCATCTCACCTATTTCATCAAGAAATATCGTTCCCTTGTGGGCAAGTTCAAAGAGACCGAGCTTGCCACCCTTTTTGGCTCCTGTGAAGGCTCCCTCCTCATATCCGAAAAGTTCACTTTCCAATATATTTTCAGGCAGTGCTCCACAGTTTACAGCAACAAATTGATAATCCCTTCTGGATGATTCGTTATGTATTGCCTGGGCAAAGAGCTCCTTTCCAGTCCCCGTTTCTCCATGTATTAGAACCGAAGAATCGGACCTGGCCATCCTTTTAGCTATATCCTTGCTTTTATTTATCTCCAAGCTTTCTCCAAGTATGTCGTCAAATGTGTATTTTGCCCTATGCCCTTTTCCTATAAGCTTGTTCCTGATTTTATGCTGCTTCTTCTCTATTTCCTGGAATTCCTTTACAATAGCCATTGAACCATAAAATTTCCCCGAGTTTACCAAGGGATAAACCGAAACAATTAGATCTTTGTCGTTTATATTAATGATTTCGTCCTTAATTGTCTTCTTACCGACATATACAGAATTAAAGGATACATTCTTTATAAGGTCGCAGGCATGTATGTCAGCAATCTTATCATCATTCTTGCCTAGAATTTCCCTCGCCTTGTCATTGAAGAGCACAGCTCTTCTGTTCAAATCGAATTCTATTATCCCCTCGTCACTATAGTCGAAAAAAATCTTTATCTGACTGTCATATCTATTTGACCTGTTAAGAATTCTATTAAGCCCTGTCCTTGATGTTACTAATTCTAAATATATTTTGCTTAAATCCTTATCGAACAGGAGATACAACACGTCCAATCCTACCGCAACATCTATTATTGTGTTTATATCAAGGAGTGCTTCTCCTATGTTCAGATCATTATCACAGATGCCACTTCTACCCAGAACTACATGCATGTCACTTAAATTGCATCCGACTTTTTTAAATTCACCAAGTCCCATAGGTACTATATCCAAATCCTTAAGCCCTAATTTGTACATTACAGTACAGATTTCCGCAGCTCTAGAACGGGTGTTGTCCACAAGATGAATTCTGGAACCACTTTCCAGCTCCTTAAGTTTGTTGAATCCCTCCAGAGTTATAGTCCTGCTCATGACCAAGGTTTCCGTATTGTCATCTATACAAGCATTTAAGCTGTTAAGCATTTCATTTGAAGGTAGCAATACCATGTCGCTATCTATCTTTAGGTTTTCAACAATATCTTCAACAACAACTTTGCTTATGAACAGGTTACCCTCAAATATCTCTTTCAATTGTTCACATACAGTATTTATTGATGAACTATAATCTATTACTGTTATGGATTTTTGCATGTTCTCACCTCTATCTGTATAGATTAAATAAGCTTCCTCTTTATAAGCTCATTTTCTGCTATCTCCCTAAGTTCCCTGAATGTTTTAATATTCTCACTAAAACTCAATCCATCAACTGTCATTTCCTTTTCACCAGTGCATCCGTCTACTGCTCCAGCCAAAACGATTCTCTTAAGAATTTCCGTTTCAGTCAAGGCGTCATACATGAGCATCCTATCGTTCATTACTGACAAGACAGAACTAAGTGCATGTCCTCCCCAGTTTGAAACACCTGCCACTATAAGATTGTCCGCACTTGTCTCGGCACAAATCTTTTCACCAAGATGAACATTGTCCCTAACATAGTCTCCAATCTTACCCATTCCTATTTCGTTGCCTCCATCGCCTATGGCAGAAGTCTTTATACCATTTCTTTTCGCAAGCTCAAAAATTATATCCGTATCAGGAGAATATTCCGTAATGTCCTCACCCCTCATGGAATAGCTTTTGCCGTCTTTTGCCCTTCCCGGTCTTTCTATTGCTATTACATGCTGGGGTTTGTATTTTTCCATAATTTCGTAATTTACAGCTTCAGAATTTTCATCCTCAATGGCAATAATATCAATTTCAAGGGAAAGATTATCTATACCACTTTTTAAAAGATCACCTGAATACTTGTCCGTCACAATGACAACCTTCTTTTTAAGCATGTACAATGCATGGGCAAGGGATATGGCTCCAAGAGGTCCATCTGTCTCTCCAATTCTGCAAAGCTTTATACAAAATCCGGTAACAATAAGAACAGTTTCACTTTCGTTAAGATCCATGGCTGAGTTTTCAAGATCTTTTTCAAGCTTTATTCCACTCATTCCTCTTTGTTCAGAATTCCTGGATATTATCTTCTCTATTTTTTCTATATATTTTTTCATATCTTTCCTCCGCCAACAATAAATTCAACATGCCTAGGCAATAAAAAAATCCACAACACTACCTTGATCATGCATAGGCTTATTGTAGATCTTATGTAGAATATTTTCTCAGTTTACTCCGAATGTATTGCCGACTGTACTGCCTCTGCTATGACCTTTGCCATACCATAGACCTGTCCAAGCCTTATCTTGTGGTGGTGTATGTCTGTTCCTTCCTTGTTTTCCCAGGTTGTACCTATTATTGATACATTCCCTATATAAGAAAGATTTTTATGCACTCCTCTTCCAGGATAGATTGGCTTGTTCATTATCTGTATCTGCCCACGTTTTAATCCTTTAGTGGCGTCTACTGCTATTATAAAAGAGTCTTTTTCAAGTTCCTCACCAATCCTTGTAGCAAGATTAAGCGCATGTATGGGATCCTCCAAGGTACCTGTTATATTAATCTTTTCAGAAAGATTCATATCAGACAGCAGAGTTCCAACAATAGGCCCCAAACAATCCGGTATAACCTTGTCAGTGCCTATGCACACTACATCAATCTTCCCGTTGAAGTCACAGACTTTTACCAAATGACATGCTAGAATATCAACTGCATTGTTGTCATCAATATCTACTGATATCTTAATCATGTTCAACCCTCCCTATCAATTACTTTTACCGTTACAAACATTCCAATATAAAATGTTCATTTTTATAGCTTAAGAAAGTTAAAATATGCATAATACCTTGAAGCGTTGGTATTATGCATTAAGGAAACTTTCTTTCGCATCTTAATAACCGCTCACGCGGTTAACGCAGCAAAGCTGCTTTCTTACTTTACATTTATGATATCATAATATTGCGAATCACAGTATAACTTTCGCAAATTCAGCCATTAAACATTCTTAAAAAGGAGATAACACCTATGAATCAGTTCACTAATGAAGCAATTGAAATAATAAAATCAATTCCAAAAGGAAAGGTTATGACCTATGGACAGATTGCAGAGTGGGCAGGCAACCCAAGGGGAGCCAGGCAGGTTTCAAGAATTCTTCATTCCATGAGCAGAAAACACAGCCTTCCCTGGCACAGGGTAATAAACTCCAAGGGCGAAATATCTCTGCCTCCTGAAAATGGCGGACTTCTTCAAAGACAGATGCTTGAAGATGAAGGTGTCGTCTTTAAAGAATCTGGCAAAATCGACTTGAAGATTTACAGATTTATAGGGCAATAACTCAGTATAATAAAAACCCTTATAGAATTTGATATCCATAAGGGTTTCTGTAGTTCCCGTTTATTTAACTGCAAAATAAATCTGCAGCATTATCGTATAATATCTTCTCCTTAAGCCTCTCCCCAAAATCTTCGCCAAAGACACCCTTATCTACGAAGTATCCATTTACCTCGTCAAGAAGATCATATGTTGCAAGAAGTGCTCCATAGCTTTCCTCAACAGTAGATGCATCGCATCCCCACATGACCCTGTCTGCTCCTATAAGCTCAAGAACATTTATCAAGGTATTTTTCGCAATATTTGTTGAAAGACTAGGCATCCAACATATGTCCAGCCAGGTATTTGGACAGTCGTAAAGCACAGCAAGAAGGTCATCTGTCCATGGAAACCCTCCGTGTAGAAGAGAAAACTTCACATTTTCATGTTTTTTCATTAAAGGCATAAGGTTTATGGCGCTTGTTCCGTAAATCTGTCCAAGGCCTGTATGAAGCTGAATTGGAATATTGAATTCTCCTGCTATTTCAGCAAGAATGTTCATTATATAATCCTGAAAACTTCTTATATATTCAGGATTGTTTACGTCCTCATAAACAAAGTTTGCCTTACGCCTGGTAACATCCACAAAAGCCAAGTCTCTGAAATAAGCCATGCATACCTTCAGCGCAGTACATTTTCCCTTTTCATAGGACTCTCGTATATAGTTCCTTATTTTAGTGACATAATCGTCAATATTTCCCGGGACATAATCAAAGAAGTCGAAAGGATTAGCCTCGCAGGAAAGAAGACCTTCCCTTGAATATCCATAGAACATGAAGTCGCATCTCAATGCAACACTGCAATCCACTCCGTTGCTTCCACTACTTCTAATATCTATCCAGTCATCAAGAAGTATTTGATCATAGCCACATATCTCTCTAAATACATGATTTTCATAGTCAGGGTCAAGATAAGCTTTCTCAATCCTCTCATCAAAAATATCCCAGGTTTCTTCACTAAGCACAAGTCCATGTCCATAAAGCTTTTCAATAGAAAGCTTTAGTTGAACAAATGCTTTCATGGTCATATTCTTTTCAAAATAGGCCCTTATATCTTTTTTAGATTCAGATTGAAGGGTATTTTGCCATCCCACATAGGATTTTTCGAATATGTATTTTAGACTTATTTTTTCTCTTTCTATATCCACGCCAAAATGGGAGTGGCTGTTGTATATCTTCATATCTCACCTTCCAAAAAAGTGCCAACAACTCATTGCTGTTGACACTTCAGTAGTAGAATCTATTTGTAAATTTCTATTTTTATTGACTTGCCTTTTTTTACAGCTACAGTATTGCTAAGTTCACTTTCCACTCCATTTATCAGAACCTTGATTGGCTTCCCAGTACCAAGGGCTATAGTACAGTCATTCTCCTGAACAGGAACAACAACTGCAATATAATGGTCACTGCATTCAAAGTGGGTAAATCTTCCAACTGCATCTGTTTTTACAATCTCAGCACCATTTTTCACAAGGACTGTTCCTTCCTTGCTGCAATTCAGTGTATAGACACCATCAGCCATCTTGAATCCGTTTATTTCAAAATCTTTACCTTCCGGATTTCCGAAATGGAAACCATTCCAGGGATCAATGTCAATATGCTCCAAAGTCCACATAAGAGGATATAAAGCTCCCCATCCGTAGAATGGATCAGTATCTACAGAGTCGCTTCCTTCACCGGTAAAGGTATTGTGGTTTTCATAACATGCTTTCTCTTCATCCCAGAGTCTGGTATAATGCTTCATTATCTGGTTCAGAAGCTTAGTTGCCTCTTTGAATTTTCCATACCGCTTAAGTCCCACATAGGTTATGAAGTTAAGAGGAGGCCATGATCTTCCCCTCCAGTAAACATTGTCGTTTACCGATTCTTCCTTTAACCAAATTGAAGGCATAGGCATTTCAGTCCAAAATTCCTCTTCATTGAAAATATGATCAATAAGCTTGTCAACCCTTTCACCTTCAGGCACTCCAGCTGCAAGTGGATAGAAGCTTGTAGGACTTGGACATACAAAGCCATCATCCCAGTGTTTGTTTGCAT
>JAUVAG010000274.1 GCA_030591825.1 Dethiosulfatibacter sp. | reverse complement strand
TAATCTGGAGGAAAAATGATATATATAAAGAATGGATACATAAAAACAATGGCCGGAGAAGATATTGAAAATGGCCAAATACTTATAGAAGAGGGCATCATCAAGGCTGTGGGTAAAGTAATAGAAGCGCCTGCTGATGCACAGATAATAGATGCAAAAGGTCTTATAGTAACACCTGGACTTGTGGATGCACACTGTCATCTTGGAATGTGGGAGGAAGGAAGAGGATTTGAAGGAGCTGATGGGAATGAAGCTGTTGAACCTGTAACTCCTCAGCTGAGAGCAATAGACTCCATAAATCCAATGGATATTTCCTTTCAGGAAGCAAGGGAAGGTGGAGTGACAACTGCTGTTACAGGACCTGGAAGTGCCAATGTAATAGGTGGAACCTTCGTTGCATTGAAGACCTGGGGAAAAAGAATAGACACTATGATAGTAAAGGATCCTGTTGCAATGAAGATTGCCTTTGGTGAAAACCCAAAGAGGGTCTATGACGATCAGCATAAGTCACCTACAACAAGAATGGCTATTGCTGCAATTTTGAGAGAGATACTTTTCGAAGCTCAAAAGTATGCGGAAGACAAGGAAAGAGGTATTACTGAACCTGACGAGAAGCCTGAATTTGACCTTAAGCTGGAGGCAATGCTGCCTGTTATAAATAAAGAGATACCTTTAAAAGCCCATGTACACAGGGCCGATGATATATTTACTGCTCTAAGGATAGCTAAGGAATTCGACCTTGATGTTACTCTTGACCATTGTACTGAGGGTCATCTCATTGCTGATGAGCTTGCAATTGATGGAAAGACTGCAATCGTTGGACCTTCTTTTGGAAGCAGAACAAAATTTGAACTTAAGAATATGACTTTTGACACTCCAAAAGTGCTACATGAAGCAGGAATTAAGATTGCATTAATGACAGATTCACCAGTTATTCCACTTCAGTTCCTTAGCATGTGTGCAGGTCTTGCTGTAAAGGCAGGTCTTCCAGAAGATGAAGGATGGAAGGCAATCACTATTAATGCTGCTGAAATAGCAGGAATATCAGACAAGGTTGGATCCATAGAAAAGGGTAAGGACGCAGATATTGCCATATTTAAGGGAAATCCCTTAAAGAGCATAGATCATGAGGTGAAGGCTACAATCATCGATGGAAAGCTCGTGTACAATAATCTTGATTAAGTAATAAAATTCAGGAATTAATATAAAAAACTTGAAGCTTCAGGCTTCAAGTTTTTTATATATAAGTTTTCACAGAGTTTAGTTTTTCCAGATTCTTTTACAGTAGATCTGGATGAGGTTCGTTTCAAGTATCTGGCCTGTGTGTTCTATAACAATTGTGTCACCGATGTTTATTAGATTGTCCCTTGAACCATTAAATACAGTTTCATTCATAAGGTAGGCCAGGCATGACTTGCTGGTTTCAGATTCTATTAGAAAGCCGTTTGAATAGACTTCTGACATCCTTCCGTTCATGACATTGTCGTTGTTTATTTTTTCGGGGTAGAAGTTGATGAAAATAGTGGCTAATAGAATAAATACTATTATAAAAATTGACATATAATCCATCCTGGAGTTTTTTTGTTAATAAATCTTTATTGTAGTTTTGACGGGAAAGAATGTTTAAAGTTCCCACATATTGTGTTTATTTCATAGATTATGGATAAAACTTGTGTTAATATTAGTAGTAACAAGAAAAGAGGGTACCGAAATGAGAAAAAGCGTTTTTGACATTAAACAATCCTTAATTTTATACACAGTCATAGTAGTAAGTTTTTATTTCACAAGTATAGCTTTTTTCAAAGCCTTTGACATAAATGGAATACCTCTTACTCATTTTTTCACACTTTTTTTACCTGGTATTCTTGTATCTGTTTTGGATAAGAAGGACATAAGGGAAGTTTATTTGCTAAGGAAGCCTTCTGCATCCAAGTACATATACATAGGTTTTGGATTGTGGGTGGCAGTATTGATAATAAGCGGTATATATTCAGTGTTTGCAGTTAAACTTCTGCCTGAGGAGGCGGAATTACTGGAGGCATTTGATTATTTGTTTTCAAACTTAACTCTGACCTATCAACTTGTGGTTATTGCAGCTATTCCTGCAGTAGTTGAGGAGCTTCTGTTCAGGGGGCTTTTTCTTTCATCATTTTTAGAGCATATGAAGCCTCTAAGGGCAATGGTCTTTACATCACTAATGTTTGCGGTAATGCATTTCAGCTTGCTTAAGATGTTTCCAACTTTCATGCTTGGGATGGTTTTTGCATATACGGTTTACAGGACAAATTCCATACTGCCTGCAATAGCACTTCATTTTATAAACAACGGTTTTTCTGTTGTAGGTACATATTTTTTGCTAAATACAGAGCTTGAAACAGGATATATTTTTTCAGTTGATTTAATGGCTGTTATTATAACTGCCTCAGTGTCTTTGGTATTTATAAAGACAAGTCAAAAATCAAGAGGATTAAATGGATAAAACTAATTCAAAAGTATCAATATTTGTTAAAACGGGCTATGGAATCGGAAACCTTGGATTCGGCATTGTATTACAATGCATTGCTGCCTACCTGCTTTTTTATACAACGGCGGTTTTAGGAATAAAGGGCAGTTATATAGGTACAATAATGGCCATAGGAATATTTTGGGATGCCGTGACAGACCCTTTGATAGGTTATGTATCTGATATTTCCAATTTCGAGAAGTGGGGCAGAAGACATTTATACATGTTGGTGGGTACAATTCTTATTTCTGTATTCAATATGTTTTTGTGGCATATCAGTACTGAGTTTTCGCCAGCAGTGAAGCTGGGTCTCATATTAGTTTCTCTTTTATTGCTTAAAACATCCCTTACAGTATATGGAACACCCTATACTGCTCTGGGAGCAGAGCTTTCAACAGACTATGATGAAAGGACTTCGGTACAGAGTTACAAGTCTGTTGCATTTATGTTCGGACTTGCATTTCCAATGGTTGCAGGACTTCTAATATTCTTCAGGCCTACTGAACAATACCCTGTAGCTCACCTAAATCCCGCCGGATATTCCCTAATGGGTACGGCAACCTCTGTAGTAATGTTGATTACAGGCCTACTCTGCATATGGACAACATACAAATACAGGTTTAATTCAATGCCTGACAGGAAGCTCCATAATGCTAAAAAAGAAAATGGTAGAATGTCCTTTATAGGAGCTTTTAAAAACAGATATTTTTTATATGTGTTTTTCGCGTATCTTTTCGTCAATGTTTCATC
>JAUVAG010000289.1 GCA_030591825.1 Dethiosulfatibacter sp. | reverse complement strand
GGAATCAAATGCTTTCTACTTAGAAAGCATGCTTCCGAATATGCAAAAGAGCTTAACATGACAGAGGAAGAAGCTGGAAGAAAGATGAGGTATGATTTCTTTAATGGTATTCTTGAGGACATGGGAGGCGGATACATATCTACGGCTCACAACTATAACGATCAGGTTGAAACTCTTCTTCAAAGGATAATAAGGGGAACGGGAATAGACGGTCTTGTGGGAATGGAATTCAAGGCAAGAAACATAATAAGGCCAATCCTTGATATAAAGAGAAGTGAATTGGAAAAACACCTTCATGACAATGGTCATGAATACTGCATAGATAAGACAAATCTTGAAACCGTTTATGGAAGAAACAGGATACGTCTTGACTTCATACCCTATGTGGAGGAAAACTATAATCCTAGATTTCAGGACAGCATATTCAGATTGTCCCAGACTGTAAAAAATGACAGGGAAATCATAGAGAAAAGCGTCAGGAAGTCATATGAAGATGTAGTTATATCTGAAAAGGGCAGTATAAGGCTTGACCTTGAAATATTCAACAGTCTTGTGAAGGGACTTAAAACAAGAGTCCTAAGGCATTCAATAGAGAAGCTCAAGGGTAATCTTGTAAATGTTGAATTTTCTCATCTGGAACAGGTATTGTCAATCTGTGAAAGAAGAAATACAGGAAAAACCGTAACACTTCCAGGAAATATTTCCCTTGGAATTGAATATGGTGAAATAGTTGTAAAAACTAAAGAAGAAATTAAGGATTATGAGTATAATATATCTATAGGCAATTCTATCATCATAGGGGAAGCTGGAGTTGAATTAAAGACTTATATGACAGATGATGAAAAATATGACAAATCCTTTAACATAATTCTAGTGGATTATGATAAAATAAAAGGCAATCTTATTGTGAGGAACAGAAGACCTGGAGACAGGTTTGTACCTCTGGGAATGAAAGGCCAGAAAAAACTAAAGGATTTTTTTATTGATGAAAGGATTCCAAGAGACAAGAGAAACAAGGTTCCTGTTCTTGCAGATGAAGAAAATATCATTTGGATAGCTGGCTACAGAATGAGTGACCTATATAAAATAGACAAAAACACTAAAAAAGTGATTGTAATTGAAATAAAGGAGATTTAAATGGATTTAAACAAAATCACAAAGGAAATAATGATCAGCAAGGAAGCACTGGCTGAAAAGACAAGGGAATTGGGACAAGCAATAACCAGAGATTATGAAGGCAAGGAAGTACTTCTTGTATGTGTTCTTAACGGAGCTATAATGTTCATGTCAGACCTTATGAAGGAAATCAAACTGCCCCTTGAAATTGACTTCATGGCAGTATCAAGTTATGGTGATTCTACAAAGTCCTCAGGTGTAGTAAAAATCATCAAGGACCTTGACAAATCTGTAGAAGGAAAGAATATAATAATTGTTGAAGATATAATAGATTCGGGATTAACTCTTCATTACCTTATTGATAATCTTAGGTCAAGAGGACCAGAAAGCATTGAAATATGTACCCTTTTGGACAAGCCATCAGGCAGAAAAGCTGATGTACCAACCAAATACAAAGGGTTTGAAATAAAGGATGAATTTGTAGTTGGATACGGATTGGACTATGCTGAAAAATACAGAAACATTCCATATATTTTCGTTTTGAAGGAAGATGTATATTCTTAAGACCTTTCTTGCAGCTAGGGAAAGTTATAATAGGCATAACACCTTAAAGCTTTGGTGTTATACTTTGAAGGAAACTTTCCTTCACATCTTAATAAATGCTTGTGCATTTAACGCATCTAAAGATGCTTTCTTGCAGCTAGGGAAAGTAAAAATATACATAACACCTTGAAGCTTTGGTGTTATGCGATTAAGGAAACTTTCCTGCGCGATTTGAAATCCGCTTACTCGGATTTCTTGAAATAGAAATTGTTATGTGATAAAATAGAAAATCGGGTATTGACTAAAATTATAAATACAGCGCCGAAAGGAGGACGAAATGAAGAATTTTGCAAAAGGAATAAGTTTTTATATAGTGATTTTCATAATCATTCTATTAATTGTTAGTATGTTGTCAAATTCAAATATTGAATCTAAACAGCTTACCTATACCGAACTTGTTATTCATATACAGAATGACAATATTTCGGATATCAAATTTATTGACAACAATGTTACTGGAACAATGAGGAACGGAACAACGTTCAATTCATATATTCCATATCCTGAACTTTTTAAGGTCAGTGATTATCTTGAAGAAAGTGTAAAAAGCGGAAATATAGTTGTGGAGGGCGAACCTACACCAACTACTCCATTCTATATCCAGATGCTGCCTACAATAGCCATGATAGGACTATTCGCCATATTCTGGTTCGTATTCATGAACCAGTCTCAGGGTGGAGGCGGAGGCAAGGTAATGCAATTCGGAAAGAGCCGTGCAAAAATGCACAAGGAGAATCCGGAGAAAAAAGTTAGATTTGCAGACGTTGCAGGACTTGACGAGGAAAAAGAAGAGCTATCTGAAATAGTGGATTTCCTGAAGGATCCAAAGAGATTTACTGCTCTTGGAGCGAGAATACCAAAGGGTATCCTTCTGGTGGGACCTCCAGGAACAGGTAAGACATACATATCAAAGGCAGTAGCAGGAGAGGCTGGAGTACCGTTTTTCAGCATCAGTGGTTCCGACTTTGTTGAAATGTTTGTCGGTGTTGGAGCATCTAGAGTTAGAGACCTGTTTGAACAGGCTAAGAAAAACGCTCCATGTATAATATTTGTAGATGAGATTGATGCAGTAGGAAGAAGAAGAGGCGCAGGAATTGGTGGCGGACATGACGAGAGGGAGCAGACACTTAACCAGCTTCTTGTTGAAATGGACGGATTTGGTGACAACGAAGGAATCATAATGATTTCCGCTACAAACAGACCTGACATACTTGACCCTGCATTGCTTAGACCGGGTAGATTCGATAGACAGGTACATATAGGAATACCCGATAGAAAGGGAAGGGAAGATGTTCTTAAGATACATTCAAAGAACAAGCCATTTGCCGAAGATGTCGACCTGGGCGTAATTGCCAGAAGGACACCAGGATATACTCCTGCATACCATGAAAAT